>VXME01000071.1 GCA_009861545.1 Acidobacteriota bacterium
CTCCGGGCCCATTCCATGCCCGTATCTATTGACGAATCACCCCGTAAACGAAGACGATCCGAATAGGCGGGATCAACAGGGTGTTGACGGGATCGGCCGGGATCCCGGTAGGCCCCTCATTGGGCGGTACTTAGAGTGTCGCGTGCGGCTCGCTGCGCTTCCAAGACTTGCTCGGTGGTCATCTCGGCGGCGATCGCGTCTCGGCGTTGTCGGGCGTCCTCATGGCCTTGTGCAGCCGCAAGATTCAACCATTTGTGTGCGGAGACGTAATCTGTTGGCACGCCTTGCCCCTCGGAGTACAGGATGCCGAGGTTGTTCTGAGCGCTGGCGTCGCCTTGGTCAGCCGCGCGGCGGAACCATCTGACGGCTTCCCGGTAGTCCTGCTCTACGCCACGACCGTACGCGTACATACCGCCAAGATTGTTTAAGGCGGCGGCGTCCCCTTTGTCGGCCGCGAGGCGGTACCACTTGACGGCTTCCTCGTAGTCCTGCTGCACGCCTCGACCGGTTGCATACAGAACGCCGAGACTGCTCTGTGCCTCAGTGTGTCCTTTGTCCGCTGCGCGGCGGAACCACTCGACGGCTTCCTCGTAGTTCTGCGGCACACCCCGACCGTGTGCGTGCATGATGCCGAGGTTGCTTTGCGCTTTCGCGTTTCCCTGGTCAGCCGCGCGGCGGAACCACCTGACGGCCTCTCCGTAGTCCTGCAGCACACCTCGACCGTGGTCGTACATGCTCCCGAGATTGTTCTGAGCAGCCGCGTCTCCTTGGTCACCCGCTAACCGGAACCACCGGGCGGCCTCCTCGTCGTCTTGGGCGACGCCTCGCCCGGTGGCGTAGACGTTCCCGAGATTGTTCTGGGCGGTAGCACTACCTCCTTCGGCCGCGCGGCGGTACCACCGGGCAGCTTGCGCGTAGTCCTGCGGCACACCTTGACCGTTGGCGTACATGACGCCGAGATTGTTCTGCGCAGTGACGTTTCCTTGGTCGGCCGCACGGCGGAACCACCTGACGGCCTCTCCGTAGTCCTGCGGCACACCTTGACCGAGGTAGAACTCGATGCCGCGGTCAGTTAGTTCGTTGGAGTCTCCGTGCTCCTCTAAGTTCAAGAGAAGGTCGGGGCCAGAACCGGATGTCAGTTGAACGTCTGCTACCGAGGCCTGCTGATCCGTGTCTAGTCCGGTCCCGGAGTGATCTGTCAGGTGTTCTCTGGTCCAGGCCTGGATGCTCAGGAGTTCGGTGTTCTGTGTTGCTAGCTGGTTCGAAAAGGTGTCGCGCAAATCGGTGATGCGACCGTTAACGGTGGCGAATTGGTTGAGCAAGAGGCCGGCTAGCGCGACGCCGGTGCCGATTATCCACTTTGTCTCGGTACTCATACGGGCCAGCGTAGCATACGATGACCAGAGGATCGCGAAAAGCGGGACGGGAGGGTCGGCGAGAGCCGCCCGCTCCGTGAAGTCCGGATCAACAAGGGCCGGTCGCGCAGAGGGGCGCCCCCACAGAATCGCCCTGGAGCCGCGGCATCGTCAAGAGGCCGCCAGTCCCGTTCAGTAAGGTCGAGCGCCTCGGCCAGACGAATCGGCAGCGGCACCACGAACCGGTACGGCAGTTTCAGCATGACCGGCAGGAGCCGGACCTTGTGCAGGTCGATCAGGCACGAGGCGTCGTTGACGATGACGGATGTCACCGGTCAAGCGGCCCTCGGATTTCCCATTCGACGTCTTGAAGCGAGCACTTCAGCAGCTCCGCCGCCCGAACCGGAGAGATCAGTTCCTCTCCCAGCGCGCGCCAGACCAGACGCTCAAAGCGCCGGGGTCGTTCGAAGGTCGCCAGTCCCTCGTTGTCCACCATCGGTTCCGGTTCGCGCTTCCGCCACGAACGGGCGTACGTCCGGAAGGCGTACTCGACGGAGGCAGGCGGCAGAATACGGACGTCGCGAAGACGGATCAGAATGGCCGCAGCCGACATTCCGTAGAAGTGCTTCAGCCGCATCAGCTCCCGGTAGGGGAGGCGCCGGCGGTGCGGGCCCACCTGGGCGCGCAGATGCTCGGCGGGCGCCAGGAACGCCGCGGCGAACCGGTGCATCGCTTTCTCTATCCGGATGTCCGAACGGCCCGCGTCACGGATTACTCGGTGCGCCAGCTCGTGCGCCAGCGTAAGCCGCCGACGCTCGACGTTGGTTCGGACCGAGATGACAACGGCTTCGGTGCTCGGGCGGCCCCCACCGCGGGCGACACCGCAGGCGAGGCCGTCGTAGCGTGCCGGCAGATCGGCCGCCACGACCCGGATTCCGCGATCCTCAAGCAGGGCGGTCACGCTCGGCACTGGATCGAGTCCGAGATCCCAACGCCTTCGTAACGCACCGGCCTTGTCCTCGACCTCGTCGAAGCTCCCGACAAGATCACAACGCAGGTCGCCGAACGGATCCGCAGGAGGCGGGATCTCCAGGATGTCCTCTATGGTGAGGTAGTCCTCGAGCTGCTCGGTGACGATCGCTTCCGCGCGCGCCCGATCCTTCGCCGACGTGCCGCTATGCTTGCGAAACTCGATGCCGGTCAGTGCCTCGACCTGACTGCCGGTCAGGAAATCGAGCGACACGTCGAGCGTCCGGCCGAGTCCGATCAACACCGCCGAGCTCGGCATCATCCTGCCGGCCTCGTACTTGCTGATCGCCTGCGCAGTGATCGGCGGGGACAGCCGCTCCGCCAGTCTGCGCATCGAGAAACCCGCCTTTTTCCGGGCCAGCCTGAGCCGCTGTCCGAACATGTGCCTCCTTCCACGCGGTTTATGATATCGTTCTGGATGGAAAAAATACAACCTGGAGATGACAAATAGCTCCCAAGAACCAGCATGTAGTGCCACGGCCGAACGGCTGGGCAGTCAAAGCCGAAACGAATCAGCGTGCGACCTCCATCCACCGCACACAGCGATTGATGCCGCGCGCGATGTGGCCGTCAACGTCGGCTCGGAGGTCATCATTCACGGCCGGGACGGCCGGATCAGAGAACGCAACAGTTACGGCAGCGACCCCTTCCCTCCGCGTGGCTGAACGACGGGAAGCCCACGACGGACCGTCGCCGCGCGCGGATCGGAGACGACTCATTGGCCGCCGTCGTAGCCGACGTGGAACACCGGCCGTCCACGCACACCCCGACGGAAAGAGTATCGACCGCCGTCACAGGTCTACCGTCGCGCACACCGTCAGCACGCGGCCGCCCCGCCGGATACGGTAGGGCTGCTTCACCCCGGGACTGACCACGTAGTCGTTCCCCTCCGGATAACGGGCACGAAAGGCATCGATGGCTTTCGCTTCCACCTGGTCCGGATTGATCTTGCACTCCACCAGATCCACCCGATTCCGGGCGCGGCGGATCACGAAGTCGACCTCGCGGTGCAGCTTGTCGCGCCAGTAGAAGACCCGCTCGTCCCCGAACCGGATGCGCAGGGCGTCCAGAACGAGGTGCTCCCACAGCAGCCCGCGGTCGTCGTCGCGGATACGCTCCCAACCCTTCTCGAAGGTGACGAAGCCGGTGTCGAAGGCGTAGCACTTCGGACGCCTGACGATCTCGCCCGCGCCGCCGCCGTGGAAGGGACGCAGCAGATGCACGGCATGGGCGGTCGCCAGCGCCTGCACGTGCGACATGACGGTCGGGCGGCTCATCTCGCTCAGCGTCGCCAGGCGGCCGTAGTCGAGCTGGCCGCCGCTCTGGCGCAGCAGCACGCGGAACAGCGCCAGGAACCCGCGGCGGTTGCGGACACCGAACAGCTCCAGGACGTCGCGCGCGTAGAAACTGTCCATCCATTCGCTGAAGAACGCAGGTTCCTTGCGCGCGGCGAGCAGCGGCTCGGGCAGGCCGCCGTGCAGCAGGCGGCGGTCGAGGTCCGGCGCCCCGAGCCAGTCGGCGCATTCGTCCCACGGCACCGGACACAGGTGCACGGCCTCCTTCCGCCCCGTGAGCGCGTCGCGGAACTTGCGCGTCGCGGCCAGCGTGGAAGATCCGGTCGCCAGCACACGCAGCCCCGGATAGGCGTCGGCCGCTATCTTCAGCAGGCGGCTGGGATCGTCCAGGCGGTGCACCTCGTCGAGAACCAGCACCGCGCCGGGCGGCTGGCCGTCGAAGTACAGTTCCGGGTCGGCGAGCATCCGTCCGACGGAGGGCAGATCGCAGTTCAGATACACCGCATCCGGCAGCATGCGGGCGAGCGTGGTCTTGCCGACGCGGCGGACGCCGGAGAGCCAGACTATGGTTCGGTGGGACCAGGCGCGCGCGATGCGGTCCAGCCAGTATTTCCGGCCCACCATACAGTCTATTTTATATTTGGTATGACTAAATGTAAACTATGATTACAGGCATGAGCAGCAACCCATGACTGCGTTCTCGCTCCTCGATCTCTCCCCCATCCCGGAAGGCGCCGATGCGGATGTCGCCCTGCGCAACTCGGCGGACCTCGCACGGCACGCGGAGCGCTGGGGCTACCGACGCTTCTGGCTGGCCGAGCACCACAACATGCCCGGCATCGCGAGCGCCGCCACCGCGGTGGTCATCGGGCACGTCGCCGCGGCCACGTCGACGATCCGCGTCGGGGCGGGCGGCATCATGCTGCCCAACCACGCGCCGCTGGTGATCGCGGAGCAGTTCGGCACCCTCGCCACGCTCTTTCCCGGGCGCATCGACCTGGGACTCGGCCGCGCCCCAGGCACCGACCAGCGCACGAGCCGCGCCCTGCGCCGCAATCTGGACGGCGACGTCGACGCGTTTCCGCGCGACGTCGTCGAGCTGCAGCAGTACTTCGCCGCGCCTGCCGATCAACGGGTGCGCGCCGTGCCCGGGATGGGGCTCGACGTTCCGATCTGGATCCTCGGATCGAGCCTGTTCGGCGCGCAGCTCGCGGCGGCGCTCGGACTGCCCTACGCCTTCGCCTCGCACTTCGCGCCCGCGCTGCTGATGGACGCCATCGCAATCTACCGCGAGCGGTTCGAGCCGTCGGCGCAGTGCGCGAAGCCCTACGTCATGGCCGGGCTCAACGTCTTCGCGGCCGACACCGAGAAAGAAGCGCGTCTCGTGCGCACGTCCGCGCAGCAGGCAATCCTCAGCCTGCGCCGCGGGAGGCCGGGCAAGCTGCCGCCACCGGTGGCAGGCTTCGAGGAGCGGCTGTCACCGGTCGAGCGTGAGATCCTGAACCAGTCTCAGTCGTGCTCCGTGGTCGGACCACCCGACAAAGTCCGAGCCGGAGTCGCGGCGTTCGTCGAACGCACGCGGGCCGACGAGGTGATGATCGTCAGCCACATCTTCGACCACGACGCGCGGCTGCGTTCGCTGGAGATCACGGCCGAGCAGGCGATCGCCCGGCCCATCGGCGTCCGACTCCCACCTGGAACCCGATCTCCTGTCCGGCAGCGCCCGAAGACTCTCGACGCGCGGGAGCCGGTTCGAGCGCACCGGCCGCCCGCTACTCCTGCTCCAGGTACCGGCCCCGGAGCGGGCGGCCGGGCTGCACGCCCTCGACCAGCGCGCCGTCGCGGACGACGAACGTGCCGCCGACGAGCACGTGCTCGATGCCAGCGGAGTACTGGTCCGGCGCGTCGTAGGTCGCGCGGTCGATGATCCGCTGCGGATCGAAGATCGTCAGGTCCGCGTCGCTTCCGACCTGCACGCGTCCCTTGCGGGTCATCTCGGGCACGATGGACTCGATCCGGCGGGCCGGCAGCAGGGTCATCTTGTTGAGGGCGTCCATCAGCGACAGAACGCCGCGGTCGCGGGTGTAGTGGCCGAGAATGCGGGCGAAGGTGCCGGCCCCGCGCGGGTGGGCGCGGCCCTGGCTGAACGGAATGCCGTCGCTGGCCGCGATGACGTCGGGCTGGCCGACGATCCACTCGTTGATCTCCTCCGACCGACCGTGCATGATCACCCACCCGCCCTGGCGCCGGTAGAGCGCGAAGGTCTCCGGCGTCAGCCGCTCGCCGGTGTCGACCCACTGCAGCGCCCGGTAGGCCTCGCGCGGGCGGCCGTCCCAGCCGTCGAACAGGGGCGACTGGATGAGCGACGCGCTCGCGGTGTAGGGATACGCCTCGGTGGTAACGTCGATGCCCCGCTCCCGCGCCCCGCGGATCATGGCCAGCGCCTCCTCCGCGCGCGCGCCGGCGGTGCTGTTCATGTGGACGATGTGGAGCGGCGCGCCGGTGACCGCGGCGTTGGCGATGACTTCCTGGAACGGGGCCAGCGCGCCGCCGCGCCGGAACGCCGCCGCGGATCGCAGGTGGATGAACGCCGGCGCCTCGTACTCCGCCGCCACCTGGAACATCTGCAGCAGCTCGCGGTGAGTCGCCCCCGGCGTATAGCTCACTCCGAAGCCGAGCCCGATTCCCCCCTCGCGCAGGCCGCGCACCATGAGCTGCCGCAGCCGCGCGATCTCCTCGTCGCTCGCGGCGCGATAGAGGGTGTCGTCGGCGCTCTCGCCGAGCGAGAACGTCCCGTTCGCGTTGCCGCGGGCGAAGGCGCTCCCGAGGGCGCGGATGCGCGCCGCCTGGTGGCTCACCGACACGCCGTAGTTGATGAGCGACGCGCCGCCGCGGCGCGCATACCAGCGCTCGACGGGAAACGCCCCGATCTCGAGCTCCAGCGCGGTGGTCACCCCGTCCATCGCCTGGTAGCGATTGCTGGCCGGGTCCTGGCCGTGCGCGTGGAGATCGACGAAGCCGGGGGCCACCACGAGGCCTGCGGCGTCCACGGTGGCGCTCCCCTCCAGCGGGTCTTCGGAGATCGCCACGACCGCGCCGTCCTGGATTCCGACGTGGCGCACCGCGTCGAGCCCGCTCTCGGGATCGATGACCCGTCCGCCGGCAATCACCAGATCGTGCGCCTCGCGTGCGGACGCGACCGGCTCCATCAGCGCCGGTTCGCCGCCCGAGCACGCCGCCGCCGCGCACGCGACGGCAAGGGCCAGCGCGCAGATCCGTTTTCGCCCGAGGTCTGCCGAGTCCGCCGCGCGTCCGACCGCCGACCAGCCGCGCCGATCCGGGTCCGTCGAGCATTGAGCAGTCATCACCACAACCCCAGTACCTTCCACCACGCGATCCCCACCGCCAGCCAGATGACCAGGTTGACCACCGACGAGTAGAACCCGGCGCGCCACCAGTCGCGCAGGCTGACGTAGCCCTCGATGAAGATGACGGGCGACGTCGTCGTGCCGTAGTGGGTCAGGCAGGCCTGCAGGTTGTTGAGGAAGAGCAGGCTGTAGACCACGATCCCGGCCGGCGCGCCGACCCCGACGAGCAGCGTGACGAACGGACCGTAGAGCGCCAGCGCGTGCACCGTCGTGCTGGCGAAGAAGTAGTGCGTGTAGAAGTAGATGACCAGGGTGACGATCAGCACCGCGATCCACGGGACGCCGGTGAACCAGGCGCCGACCCACCCGGAGAAGGCCACGGTCACGCCGGTCTCGTTCAGCAGGCCGCCCATGGTGAGCAGCCCGCCGTACCAGACGAAGACGTCCCACGCCGACCGCTCGCCCAGGGCCGCATCCCAGGTCAGCGTCCCGGTTACGAAGAGCACGCCGAGACCGATGAAGGCGACCAGCCCGGGCGACAGCCAGTCGACGTACGACGAGAGCACCCAGAATCCGATGAGAAACACGAACACGCTCAGCACGACCGCCTCGGCGCCCCGAATGGGACCGAGCCCGTCGAGCTCGCGCTGGGCGAAATCGCGTGCGGCCGGCGTGTGCCGGATGTCGGGCGGCACGACCCGCAGCATCAGCAGCGGCACGGCCACGCTCGACACGATGCCCGGCGCCAGCGCGGCGACGAACCAGCTCGTCCAGGTGACCTCGATCCCGGCGAACTCGCGCGCCAGGTCGCCGAGCAGCAGGTTGGCGGCGCTGCTGTAGAAGAACATCGCCGAGGCGATGGTGCTCGTCTGGTACATGCACGTCATCAGGAACGTGCCGAGCCGCCGCGAGGTCTCCCCCGGCTCCGACTCGTAGAGGGTGCTGATGCTGCGCGCGATGGGAAAGACGATGCTGGCCGACCGGGCGGTGATCGACGGCACGCCGGTGGCCAGCGTCAGGTCCGTCAGGTGCAGCGCGTAGCCCAGGCCGAGCGACGTCCGGCCGATGGCGCGCACGAACCAGAGGGCGATGCGCCGTGCGAGGCCGCACTCGCGCAGCGCGCGCGACATCAGCATCGCGGCCAGCACCATCCAGACGGACGCGGCCGAGTAGCCCTCCAACGCCCGCGCCATCGGCACGCGCCCTACCAGGATCACCATCGTGATTCCGAGCAGGACCACTTGCGAGCCGGGCAGCGGCTGCAGCATCAGCCCGGCGATGGTGGCGAAGAAGATGCCGGTGATGCGCCACCCCTGCGGGTCCACACCGTCCGGAACCGGCAGCACGTGCGCCACGAGCACATAGATGCCGAGCAGGGCGAGCAGCCGGACCGGCTTGCCAGCCATGACCGGGGCCTAGTCGACCCGCTCGAGAACCGCGGCCAGCCCCTGACCGACGCCGATGCAGAGCGTCACCAGGGCGTAGCGGCCCTCGACCCGCTGCAACTGGCGGACGGCGGTCAGCGTCAGGCGGGCGCCCGACGCGCCCAGGGGGTGGCCGATGGCGATGGCTCCCCCGTTCGGGTTCACCCGGCTGTCGTCCTGATCGATCCCCAGCAGCTTCAGGCAACCGAGCACCTGCGTGGCGAACGCCTCGTTGATCTCGATGACGTCCATCTCGGCCAGCGTCAGCCCGGCGCGGGCCAGCGCCTTCTTCGAGGCAGGCACCGGTCCCAGCCCCATGACCCGCGGCTCGACCCCGGCGGCCGCCGCCGAGACGACGCGCGCCAGCGGCGCGGCGCCCACCTCCTCGCCCGCCGCGCGCGACCCGACGATGAGCGCCGCCGCGCCGTCGTTGATGCCGGAGGCGTTGCCGGGCGTGACCACGCCGCCCTCCGCCAGAGGCCGCAGCGTCGCGAGCTTCTCCGGACTGGTTCCGGGCCGCGGGTGCTCGTCGCCGGCCACCTCGGTGGTCTGCCCGCGCTTCGGCCCCGGCACGACGACCGGGTGGATCTCGCCGGAGTAGAAGCACTCGGACTTCGCCCGTGCGTAACGCGCCTGGGACCCGGCGGCGAAGCGATCGCTTTCGCCGCGCCCGATGCCGAGGTCCTTCGCGACTTCCTCGGCCGTCTGGAACATCGCATGATCGCCGAACGCAGCGGTGGCCCGCCGGTTCGGGAAGCGCGACCCGAGCGTGGTGTCGAACGTCGTGAGCTGCCGGCCGTAGGCACGTTCCGCCTTCGCCATCACGAACGGCGCCCGGCTCATGCTCTCCACGCCGCCGGCCACGAACAGGTCGCCCTGCCCGCACGCCACGGCCCGCGAGGCGTCGACCACCGCGGCCAGCCCGCTCGCGCAGAGCCGGTTCACGGTCATGCCTGCCACCTCGACCGGCAGGCCGCCCAGCAGTCCCGCGCGCCGCGCCACGTTGCGGCAGTCCTCGCCCGCCTGATTCGTGCAGCCGGCGATCACGTCCTCGAACCGGTCCGCGGCGAACGGGCCGCGCTGCACCAGTGCGCCGACGAGGTCGCCGAGCAGGTCGTCGGCGCGGACCGGCGCGAGCGCACCCGCGTGGCGGCCGAACGGCGTCCGGAGGCCGTCGTAGATGAAGGCGTCGATCATCGGATCATTATAGGGTCCGCACGGCTGCGGCTGAACGACGATGCGGTTCAGGCCGGACAGGCGCAGGACCTGATGGATCGTGCCGTTGCCGCGTCCGACTTGCGGCTACCGCAGCAGGTCGAGAAGGTGCGTGTACTTCAGGATCACGCTGCGTCCGCTGCCCGGAAGAATGAAGTCGCCCAGCCCGTCGGACTGGTTGTACACGAAGAACAATCCGGTGTTGCCCTCCTGCAGCCAGCCGAAGCGGAGATTGACCGACCACAGGTTGGCGCTGTCGTTGTACTGAACGAGGCTCTGAGCGAATACTCGGGGAGAGAAGTTGTAGGCGATGCGGCTCGACGCCAGGTTCGTCACGACGTGCCCGGCCGGCAGGTCGATGTCGTTGCGGCTCCACCGGAGCTCGACGTTCAGCGCCTCGCCTCGCCGGAAGTTGAAGGTCGGACCGACCACCTGCAGCGCGCCTCCGAAGAACCCGCTCTGCTGGTAGCGGACCCCGTAGCCCATCCGGGCCGACCGGTCCGAGTTGTAGCTGAGGTTGATCTCGTTCCAGTGGTACGACCCGGGGGCCACCGGCACCCCGGAGATCGTGAACGGGCGGATCACGCCCTCCTTCCGGACGTTCCACGCCGAGATCACCATTGAGCTGTCCTCGAACTCCGTGAAGTTGTCCATGTGCAGCAGCGAGGTCTCGATGAAGCCCGTCTCGATGTCCCAGAACCGGTTGAACGTGACGTGGGGCTGCAGTTCCTGAATTCGGAGCCAGTTCGATGGCGGCCGGGAGGTGTTGAAGATCCCGGCATCCACCTTGCGAAACCCGGTCCGCCGCACGAAGCCGACCTCGGGATTGAAGTCCCTGCCCATCTCCATGACGCTGCCGCGCAGGCGCCACGCCTCGGTGTTGTAGTCGACCGCGAGGTCGAAAGCGTGATCCTGGTCGAAATGCCGTCCAGCGCGGAACGGCGTCTCCGTCCTGGCCGCGAACCCCGAAACCGTGCCGTTCTGGCCGAAGCCCCAACGCCCGTCGAGGGCGTAGGTCCGGTTGTAGTTGTCGGACCCGGCCAGCGGCCCGGTGGCCTGCCGGTTCACGAGCAGGCCGCCGACGCTCGACCGGTTGGGAAGATCGTGCCGCAACCGCGCCACGGTGAAGTTGTTGGCGGGCGTCGCGCTGCCGACCGCCTCGGTCTGCATGTTCAGGAAACCCACGGTGACGTCTTCGGACACCCTCCCGGACAGCCGCGCGCCGCCCAGGATGGGGATGGCCTGCCCCGCGTCGCCGATGCCGATGCGCCGGCTGAAGAAGAGCTCCGTCTGACCCGGGTCGTTGAACGCCGCCCCGCCGCTGTTGGTCACCGTGAAGGCCCCGGCGTTCTCCAGGAAGAACGGGCGTTTCTCGGGAAAGAAGAGCCGGAACCGATCGAGGTTGATCTGCTGCTCGTCCACCTCGACCTGCGCGAAGTCGGTGTTGTAGGTCAGGTCGAGGGCCAGTCCGGACGTCACGCCGTATTTCAGGTCGCCGCCGAAATCGCCCAGTGCGAGCGTGCGGCCGTCCGGCCGGTCGACGCGATCGACCGTCTCGCCGATGACATAGGGAGTCATCTGCAGCGTGCGCCAGAGCCCCTCGGGCGCCCGAACGCCGCCCAGTTGCCCGGCGAGCGAGACGCGGAACAGGTCGAACTGCCGCGGCAGGGGCGCCCAGTACGCCAACTCGTTGCGCCGGCGGATGTTGCGTTGGAAATTGAGGCCCCAGGTCTGCTCCCGGCCGGCCGGGAAGCGCAGCGTGCGAAACGGGATGGCGAACTCGGCCGTCCAGCCCACGTCGGAGATGGCCGTGCGCACCTGCCACACGCCGTCCCAGTTCTGGTTGAAGCCACCGCCCGCGCCTTGCGTCTGGCCGCCGCGTCCCATGCCGCTGCCGCCCGCCCCCTCGTTGACGAGCTGCCCGTCGTACTCCTGTCCTGAGGGACTGGTGCCGAAGATGAAGCCGTTCTGCCGGTCGAGAAACGTGTCGAGGATGAGCTGGAAGCTGTCGCTGTCGGCGAGCGACGAGTCGCGGCGGCTGTCGGTGACGATGATCGCCGACGGGTCGTCGTCGTAGCAGACGACGCCGAAGTAGAGGGTGTCCGCGGTGTAGACGATGCGAACCTCGGTGCGCTCCGAGGCCGGCCGACCCTCGTCCGGCTGCGTCTGCACGAACCCGGTGGCCGGCGGGGCGAGCGCCCACGCGGGATCGTCGAGCACCACCCCGTCCAGGACCGGCGCCACCGCGGCTTCCACGGCGGTCGCGCTGCGGGCGCCGCCGATCGCCGCTATCTCGAAGCCGGCCGCCGACTGCGCCGTCTCCGCCGCCTCGACCGGCGCCGGCGACGATCCCTGCCCGGCCTGCGTCCGTCCCTCCCGCGGGACGGAGAACAGGACCAGGGCGGCGGCAAGCCCGACGGCGGCCCCCCGACCGGAGCCCCGGGGCAATCTCCCGGCAGCGCCCGCACGCCGCCCCTCCACCCTGCCCGGGCGCCCGCAACCGGGCAAGACACCGCATCTGTCCGCCGGACCGCTCGTCATGGGTTCAGGCCGCGCGGCGGCGCGGCTCAGTCGAGGACGTCGAACAGATAGCTGTACTTGACGATCACGCTGCGGCCGGCGCCCATCGGCACGTAATCCATAAGGCCCTCGGTCTCGTTGTAGACCAGGAACAGGCCGGTGTTGGCGTCCTGCAGCCAGCCGAAGCGGAAGTTCAGCGACCAGAGCTCGGCGCTGTCATTGTGCTGCAGCAGTGTCTGCACGAACACGCGGGGTGAGAAGTTGTAGCCGGCCCGCACGCTGGTCAGGTTGGTGATGGTGCTGCCCGACGGCAACTCGATGTCGTTGCGGCTGTAGCTGAGCTGCAGGTTGAAGATCTCGCCGATACGGGCGCGCACCTGCGGTCGCAGGGTCACGATGGAGCCGCCGAAGAACCCGCCGGCCTCGGCCCGGATGCCGGCGCTGACCGGGGCCGAGCGGTCGTAGTAGAACGACGAGCTCACCTCGCCCCAATCGTAGCGTCCCGGCGGAATCGCCAGACCGGAGACGGAGAACGTGTCGAAGACTTCCTCGCTGCGAACGTCGTACGCGATACCCGCCGACGAACTGTCCTCGAACTCGCCCTGGAAGTGGGTGTGGAGATAGGTGGTTTCCGTAATGCCGTCGAAGTTCCAGAAGTGGCTGTAGGACATGTGCGGCGTAAGCTCCTGGAACTTCAGGAACCCCTCGGGCCGCGAGGTGTTCTGGACCGCCAGGTCGTAGTTGCGGAACCCGGTGCGCGTGACGAAACCGACCTCGGGATGGAAGTCCTCGCCGTTCTCCTTGTAGCCGCTGCTGATGCGCCACATCTCGGAGTTGTAGGTCCCCGACAGGCTCAGGGCGTGATCGCGGCCGACCAGTCCGGGTGTCTGGGTGCCGCCGTAGAAGCCCGACACCATGCCGTTCTGGCCGATTCCCCACCGGCCGTCAATCGCGTAGGTACGGTTGTAGTCGTCCGCGTGGGAGAGCCGCCCGGTTCCCTGCCGGTTGACGAACAGCCCCCCGATGCTGGAGCGGTTGGGCAGGTCGCGGCGCACGCGGGTCACGGCGAAGTTGTTGGCGCCGGCGACACCCTCCACCCCTTCCGTCTGCATGTTGATTACGCCGACGGTGAGATTGTCGGAGACCTTGCCCGACAGGCGGGCGCCCGCCTGGATCGGGATCTGCGTTCCCGCGTCGCTGATCCCGATCCGCCGGCTGAAGAACAGCTCCGTCTGGCCGAGCTGGCGTCCGCTCGCCGACTGGTTGTTCACGGTGAAGATGCCGGCATTCTCCAGGAAGAACGGCCGCTTCTCGGGGAAGAACAGGTTGAAGCGATCGAGATTGATCTGCTGGTCGTCCACCTCGACCTGCGCGAAGTCGGTGTTGAACGTTCCGTCCAGGGTCAGGCCCGAGTTGATGCTGTACTTCAGATCGGCGCCGTACGCGTAGTCGCCCTGCATCGTCGACGCCCCGGCGTCCGCGCGGTGGCGGACGCCGGTCTCGCCGATGGCATAGGGCGTCACCTGCAGGTTGTTGGTGAGACCGGCCGGGGTGGCCAGCCCGGCGAGCTGGCCCGCCATCGACACGCGGTACAGGTTGTACTGCCGAGGCAGCGGGGCCCAGTAGGCGATTTCGCTGCGGCGCCGGATGTTGCGCTGGAAGTTGACCCCCCACGACTGGAATTCCCGTGCCGGGTATCGGACGGTCGTGAACGGGATGGCGAACTCGGCGCTCCAGCCGATGTCGGAGATAGCCGTCTGCACCTGCCACGCGCCGTCCCAGTTGAGGTTGAAGCCGCCGGCGCTGCCCCGCGAGAAGCCGCCGCTGCCCGATCGTCGCGAGGACCCGCGCGAGCCCCCCTCGTTGATGACCTGCCCGTCGTACTCCTGACCGGCCGGTGTCGTACCGAAGATGAAGCCGTTCTGCTGGTCCTGAAACGTGTCGAGAACCATCTGGAAGCTGTCGGCGTCGGTCATCGACGAGTCGCGCCGGCTGTCGCTCATGATGATGCCCGACGGGTCGCTGTCGTAGCAGACGACGCCGAAATAGATGGCGTCGGCCGTGAAGAGGACGCGCACCTCGGTCCGCTCCGTCGCCGGCAGACCCTCGTCCGGGAAAGTCTGGCGGAATCCCCCCACCGGCTGCGCGGCGGCCCAGACGGGATCGCCGAGCACGTTGCCGTCCATCCGGGGCTCCTGCTCCACGCGCACCGCGCGGACCACCTTGATCGACGACTGGGCGGCGAGCTCGAACCCCGCGACCGCGCGCGGCACGGGCACATCGCTTCCCGCCGGGTCGCTGCCCCCCGAGCCGTTCCCCGACGGCGCGCTCTGCGCACCGGCGGACACCGCGACCAGGCAGGCCGCCGCAGCCAGAGCAGCGGCGCGTCGCAACCCGCCCTCGGTAATCGCCATACCGGTTCGCGCGCAACAAGTCGTGTTCATGCTGGAGTACCTGTCGGTCAGGACGCCCACGGACTCGACCCCGCTTCGTCTACCCGAACTCGAACGGCATGCCGGCGGCCATGCACCGACACTCTTGCAGTCTACCGCAAACGCCGTCAAGCTGTAACGGCTTCGCGCCCGGTCCGACGTTTCGTGGAGGTCCGCCCCATGTCGCCATTCGACCACGCAGCTGCTCCTGCGCGCCCCACCCTGCCTGCATGCATGTTGGCGGCCGGCGCCATCCTGCTTCTGGCGTCCCGCCCGGCCGCAGCAGCACCCTGCGCAACCCTCTCGAGCCTGGATCTGCCGGACACCGCCATACAGAGTGCGGACGTGGTTCCGGCCGGCGCGTTCACGCCGCCGGGTACGAACGCGGCGCTGACGATTCCGGCGTTCTGCCGGGTCGTGGGGGTGACGCGGCCGGCCGTCACCTTCGAGGTCTGGCTGCCCGTGGACGACTGGAACGGGAAGTTCCACGTCTCGGGCAACGGCGGCATGGCAGGCGTCGTCAGCTATGGCGCCATGGCCGGCGCGCTCCGACGCGGCTACGCCGCCGCGAGCACCGACACGGGGCACGTGCGGCCCGGCACGGGCGGCTTCGACGCCTCCTGGGCGCTGGGCCGGCCGGACCTGGTCGAGGACTTCGGGCACCGGGCCCTCCACGTCACGGCCGACAACGGCAAGGCGATCACCGCGGCGTTCTACGAGCGGCCTCCGCGCTATTCGTACTTCGTGGGCTGCTCGAAGGGCGGGCAGCAGGGACTCATGGAAGCGCAGCGCTACCCCGGCGACTTCGACGGCATCGTCGCCGGCAACCCGGCCAACGACTGGACGCGCTTCTATGCCGGCGCGCACCTCTGGTACGCCCTCGCCACCCTGCGCGATGCCGGCAGCTACATTCCCCCTGCCAAGCTCCCCGCGCTGGCCGGCGCGGTCAACGCGGCGTGCGACACCCTGGACGGCGTCGAGGACGGTGTGCTCGACGACCCCCGGCAGTGCCGGTTCGACCCGGCGGCGCTCACGTGCCCCGACGGGGAAGACCACGACGGCTGTCTCACGCCGCCGCAGGTGCAGGCGGTCCGCTCCATCCGGGCCGGCTCGCGCGACTCCGCCGGAGAGGTGATCTTCCCCGGCCTGGTGCCGGGCGGCGAGAACGGACCCGGCGGCGGCTGGGGCTCGTGGGTGACCGGCCGGGAACCGTTCACGAGCCTGCACTGGCTCGCGGCCGAGGGATTCTTCAAGTACATGGTCTTCGAGGATCCCGACTGGAACTTCCGGACGTTCGACTACGACGCCGACCTCGCGTTCGCCCTCGAGAAGGCGGGAACGGCGCTCGACAGCGCGGACCCGGACCTCGACCGGTTCCACGAGCGCGGCTCGAAGCTGATCGTCTACCACGGCTGGAGCGATCCGGACATCTCGCCGCTCGGATCGATCAACTACTACGAGGACGTGCTGGCGGCGGCCGGCGGCGCCGCAGGGTCCGGGGAAGCTGCCCGCGACCAGGTGCTCTCGGATACGCAGGCCTTCTTCCGCCTGTTCCTGGTCCCCGGCATGGGACACTGCTCCGGTGGTCCGGGCTACAACCGCGTGGATCCGCTGCCCGCGCTCGAGCGTTGGGTGGAGGACGGCGTCGCGCCGGACACGATCCTGGGCACGCGCGTGGAGGACGGCGAAGTGGTCCGCAGCCGTCCGATCTGCGCCTACCCGGCGGCTTCGACGTGGGACGGCAGCGGGGACCCGGACGACGCGGCGAGCTTCAGGTGCGTGGCTGACCGGTAGCGCCATCTCGTCACCCTGGGACGAGCCGACTTGCCCGGGGACGTGACTCGACCCTGGCAGTGATGTTCATCAGGTCGGGAAATCCAGGCGACGCACGTCCCTCGTGCCCTTCTCACAGCAGGTTCTGCCTCCGGGCTTCATACCAAACGAACGGCGACCATTCCCTCAGGGTCTGTACGTCTCCGCCGTCGACATAGCGGGCAAAGCGTTTCGCCCGCATCTCGTTGTGCTCGGGGCTATCGAGCTTCAATCGGGCGATGGTCCTCTCGGCCCCGATCCTCAGCTCGTCATCGAGGCTCGGATTGGCTCGGATTCTTCCAGTCGCCAGATCGAGTATGAAGGTATTCGGTTCAAGACCGATGGGATCCAGAATGTCGTCGAATCTGCCCTTGTTGCGGTTCGCTGCAAGACAGGACAACCTGTAGTTGCGCCACTCGTACGCGTCTCCGGCATTCCTCGACTTGGCGACGAAGTGATCCGTCGACGCGGCGCCGGTGCACCACTCGAAGTAAATCGCCAGGTATGCGCACACGCCGGAATATGCATCCCAGAGCTGCCGGTTGGACCGCCGCCAGTACGGCGGAAGAGCAGAGGGATCCGGTGGAGGCGCATCCGGTTCGACGCCATGGCTCGCCAGCCAAGTCCGGCCGCGCCGCCGCACATTCTCGTGGAAGTCTGGCGGTTCCTCCTGCAAATCGACGGGAATCACGTCGGCCAGCCCTTCTTCCGACAGATGTGGTGCCAGTTGAGCAGGAAATAGTCCTTCGGGCTCAACGCCGCGAGGAGATCATCATTCATCTGCCTGATCCGCTCGAGGTCGGGATCCTCGTCGTTCAGCAGCGCCTGGGCGTCGTCGACAAGCCGTTCGTACTCCAACGGCCGTCCGCTCGAAAGGTCGAACGCCTCGCTGATGAGCCAGGTTGCGGCGTCGCCCCGCTTCTCGAAATCACGGCGGCGGAGAACGACTCCTTCCTGCTCGAAGTCGAGATCGAACCAGGCATCGGTACCGGCGTCGAACTCGGGCTCGATGGACGCCATAATCAACGGGGAATGGGTTGCGGCCAGGAGTTGCACCTCCGCATCCGGATTCAATTCCTGCATGGCCGAGAGCACGGCCGGAACGACGCTGCGCTGCCACGCCGGATGCAGATGGGATTCGATTTCGTCGATGAGGAAAGTGACCTGCCCGGCCGGCTCCTCGCCGAGTTGCCCGGCCGCGTGCTTGTGCTCCTGCCAGGCCCAAACGAGGCAGTACGCCAGCGCCATGATCCGGCGCATCCCGGCCGATGCGTGTACGACGGCGACATCCTGTCGATAGGGCATGCGGAGGGTCGGCATGTCCCGGGCATCGTCGAGGCTGATCCGTGTGAGGTCGCCCGGCGCCAGCGTCTCACCACCGGACGGAGACATCCTCTTCAACAGTCGCTTCAGGTGTTCGAACGCGGCCCCATTCTCTTTCTGCCAGCCCGCCCAGTCGCGAATCAATCCGTTGCAAACCCAGGTTCCGTTGTCTCCCGGCAACCCGTCCCAAACCTCGGCAGGATCGAAGACATAGGCCGGACGGCGGTCCTGCACGTCTACGCCCCCCCGACTGCGCCAGTAATTGCGACTCGGATCCCAGATGGCGAAGCTGCCGTCCGACATCGCGTAGAGCACGAGCCCCGGATTGGTCGGACGGCCAGCACGACCCGTCCAGGACTGGTCTCGACGCGAGTAGCTGCTTTCGTAGTCTTCGCTCGTCGTCTTCCCGGTGAAGGAGAACCCGATGATCGCCGTACCCGAACCCGCCGGCCGGGCCGCCTTCCCCGTGGTCAACTTCGCGTTGATCTCCGCCGGCCATTTTCGGGTCAGGGTCCACCAGGCGATGTCGAGCAGGAAACTCTTCCCCAACCCGTTGTCGCCGGTCAGCAGGTTGAGGCGCCGACCGAAATCGAGATCCATCGACGGCGCCGGGCCGACGTTGGTCAATCGCAGGCTCTTGAGCATCGTATCGAGCGAGTCGGACGAACGAGAACCGCGCGTGACTCCCGGCTGCCGGCCGTTGGCGCAAACCGGCCACCGGCGAATCGTGATGTTCTCCACCGGGTGCGCCCGCCGGCTCCAAGTGACGTCGATCAGGCATTATAGAGGGCAGCCCGTCGCTGACGCCGCGCATCCCGTCGAGGACAGTGCGGGTCGATGCGGCGCCGCGCTGAACGCCATGAACCTGCACCTCGCCGTGCTCCTCGTCTACGCCGCGATCCTCATGGGCGTCGGCCTGTGGATCGGCCGGCGCGTGCGAAGCTCGACCGACTTCTTCGTCGCCGGGCGCCGGCTCGGTCCCTCGCTGCTCTTCTCCACCATGCTCGCCGCCAACATCGGAGCCGGCTCGACGGTGGCCGCGGCGGGGCTCGGCTACGCCGACGGCCTGAGCGCCTGGTGGTGGGTGGGATCGGCGGGACTGGGATCGATCGTGCTGGCCTTCTGGATCGGCCCGCGTATCCGGCGCATCGCGGCGGATCAGGGACTGCACACGCTGGGCGACTATCTCGAGTACCGCTTCGGCGAACACGTACGAGCAACGATCACCGTGCTCTTGTGGATGGGAACCCTGGCCATCCTGGCCGCGCAGATCATCGGCATCGGCTGGATCCTGAACGTGGTGGTGGGTCTTCCGCCGTGGCTCGGCTGCCTCATCGGCGGCGGCGTCGTCATCGTCTACTTCACGGCCGGCGGGCTCCTGACCGCCGCGTGGGTCAACGCCGTGCAGCTCGTGGTGCTGCTGGCCGGCTTCCTGGTGGCGCTGCCGCTCACCGTCGCGAGCGCGGGGGGCTGGGGTGCCATCCAGACCGCGACGCACGCGGTCGACGACTACTGGAACGTCTGGCAGGGCGGGAGCTCGGGCTGGTTCTACCTGGCGATGCTCGGTCCCGCCTTCATCATCTCGCCGGGGCTGCTCCAGAAGACGTACGGCGCCCGCGACGATCGGACCGTGCGGCTGGGAGTCGGGCTGAACGCCGCCGTGCTGCTGGTCTTCGCCGCCCTCCCGCCGTTGCTGGGGATGATCGCCCGGGCGGTCGAGCCGGGGCTGGACAACCCCGAGCTGGCGCTGCCGACGCTGTTGATGCAGGCCCTGCCGCCGGCGGTGGGCGCGCTCGGCTTGGCCGCGATCTTCTCGGCCGAGGTCAGCTCTTCCGACGCCATCCTGTTCATGCTGGCCACGTCGCTCTCGCAAGACCTCTACCGGCGCTACGTCGACCCCGACGCGAGCGACGGGCAGGTCCTGAAGGTGGCGCGCCGCGCGGCCGTGGCGGGGGGGATTCTCGGCACGGGGCTCGCCGTCGGCGCAGCCTCGATGGTGAGCGTGCTGGGGCTGTTCTACAACCTGCTGACGGTCAGTCTCTTCGTGCCCGTGCTCGGCGGACTGTACACGCGGCGCGTGGGACCGGCGGAAGCGATGGGCGCCATCGCCGGCGGCGTCGGGACCTACGTGGCGGTGGAGGTGCTCGCCATGGGCGAGCCCGTGCTCGGAATGACGCCGGCGATGATCGGTCTGCTGGGCGCCCTGGCCGGCTGCGGCCTGACCGCGGGAGCCCGGAGCGGCGCACCGCGACGATAGTCACGAACGCCCGGGCACCCGACCCTCCCCCCAACCGGCATCCGCAATCCGCCGGACCGCCCGCCGCACCGCCGCCGGCACCGTCTGCTCCGCGATGTCGCCCGCCGCACCGTAGCGTTCGAGGCGGCCGACCTCGGCGACGAGGCGGGACGCGAAGGCGGCCGGCGCACGATCCATCGACCGCAGCAGATCGGTCTCCGGTGGACAGCACCGCACGCGGACGCCGGGCGCCTGGCGCGCGAACGTGGCCGCACAGCGGCGCATCACGAACGGCTTCGCCACGAGCAGCGCAGAACCGGCCGCGACCCCCCGGCGGCCGAGCGCGGCCAGCCCGTACAGCACGTTCTCGAGCGTGTTGCCCGCCTCGGTCTCCGCGACGATGGCCGCGGAAGGGACGCCGCGGCGCAGGAGCCTGTCCCTGAAGACCAGTGCTTCCGGCTGGTCGAAGACATTTCGGGTCATCCGGCCGTAGCGACCGCTGACCAGCACGAACGGCGCATGCCCCGCCTGGTAGAGGCGGGCCGCGTGATCCGGTACGGCGAGAGCCTGGCTGCCGAAGACGAAGATGACGTCCGCGCGCGCCGGCCGCTCGGCCACTGTCAGATAGTCCCAGACGGGAGCGACCAGCCGCGCGAAACCGGCTGGAGGTAGAGATGTCGCATCTGCCGCCGGGTCGCTCATGCGATGCTATGATGAACGGTCAAATGCTCCACGGGAAGCGGCCTCCGACCGACCTTGCCACGCTCGCTCTGGCCGGCGCCGGTCTGGCCCTCGTGATCGGACTGCTTCCGCTCACTGCCCAGGAGCCGGCCGCGGGGCTCACGCTGATCACCGAGGAGGGGCGGCGGTCGCTCGACACGGTCCGCGTGCGGGACAGCGAAGCGATCGCCCTCGACGATCTCTCCGCCCTGTTCCGACTCGATGTCGGGGAGGAGACCGGGGGCCGAACAATCACCGTCGACGCCGCCGGGGGAACGGTGGTCCTCACCGCCGAGCAGGCGCTCGCAACGGTCGACGGACGGCTGGTGTCGCTGGACGGCCCCGTGCATCGATTCGCGGGACGCTGGTTCGTCCCGCTCGACTTCGTCGGCCGGGCGCTCGCGCCCATCCACGACCAGCCGCTCGAGCTCCGCCGGCGTTCCCGACTGCTGCTCGTCGGCGCGGTGCGTGTGCCCCGCGTCTCGGCGCAGTACCGGCCGCGGGCGCAATCCGGCCGGCTGCGGCTGCAGATCACTCCCAACACCGCCCACGAGGTGACGGAAGAGCGCGGGCGCCTGCTGATTCGTTTCGACGCCGACGCGATAGACGTCGTTCGTTTCGCGGAGCCGCGGGGCGAGGCCGTTCGCGCCATCGAGCTGCTCGACGCGCTGCCGGGATTCGCCATCGAACCGGGTCCGGCCTACGCCTCGCATCGAATCGTGAGCGGCGAGTCGGGCAACTCGACCGAGCTCGTGGTCGACCTCGAAGAGGCGGCCCCCGCGGTGGCGGCGGCGAGTCCGGCGGCACCGGCAAGCTCGGCCCCGGACCCCGGCCTCGGCGATGCGGATCCGCTTCCCGATTTCAGCGCCCCGTCGGAGATTCGCACGATCGTGATCGATCCGGGCCACGGCGGCGCCGACGGGGGAGCGCAGGGGCCGGAGGGTACGCTCGAGAAGGACGTTACGCTCAGCGTCGCGCAGCGGCTGCGCACCCTGCTCGAGCGGCGCCTGGGCGTCCGCGTCATCCTGACCCGCACCGGCGACACCCTCGTCGCGCTCGACCGGCGCGCCGCGCTCGCCAACAACGACCGGGCCGACCTGCTGATCAGTCTGCACGCCAACTCGGCGCTGCGCGACGTCGCGACGGGAGCGGAGGTGTACTACCTCGGCATCGACGAGTACGGGGCCGAGGCGCGCGAGCTGGCCAACCGCGATGGACGCTACCTGCCGGTGTCGGGCGGCGGCTTCCGGGAGATCGACGTGATTCCGTGGGAGCTGGCCCAAGTGCGCCATCTCGCGCCCTCCGCGGATCTGGCGGAATTCGTCGGCGACGAGTTGCGCCTGCGGGTTCCGATGAGTCCCCGGCCTGTCCAGCAGGCCCCCTTTCGGGTCCTCGTCGGGGCGAACATGCCCGCCATCCTCGTCGAGATGGGGTTCATCTCGAACCCGGAGCAGGAACGCGAGATGGGGCAGCCCGGATTCCAGACGCGGGTGGCCGAGGCGATCGTGGCCGGGGTCGTTCGTTTCCGGGACTACCTGGCGACATACCCCTATGCGCCGGACGAAGAGACCGCCGCCGACCCCGGCGACGCCGCGCCGGCCGGTGCCGCCCAGGACCCGCAGCAGCGCGACTAGGAGTCTGCGCCGCAGAACGCAGCAACGCCGACACCGATGAAATCGTCGAGCCCGGAGGGGCAGCGCCCGACGCGCGGAGGCTTTCGGCGCTCGTACCGGATCGCCGGTACCGTGCTGCTGGCCCTGGCCATCGGCGCGGCGACACTGACGCTGGTTCTGGTCGAGCGCTGGGAATCCGCGGCCGGCGGATCATCGGAGCTGGACGGTACGGGAGGGCCGGGAGGCGCCGGCTCCCCGTTCACGGCGACCATGTACTACGTGGCAGGCAACGGCCTGGGCCTGGTCCGCCGAGAGATCGATGTGCCGTACTCGGCCGATCCTCTCCTGCGGGCCCGCATCATCGTGGAACGGCAGCTCGAGAGGCCGCCGCGCCGACTCCTGTCCGCGTTTCCGACGGGAACGCGGCTGCGCGCGGTGTACCTGGCCGACGACGGCAACCTGTTCGTCGACCTGAGCGGCGAGGTGACGACGGAGCATTCGGGCGGCTCGCTCGACGAGCTGCTCACCGTCTACGCCCTCGTCAACGCCGTCACGACCAACGTCCACGAAGTCGCGGCGGTACAGATACTGGTGGATGGCCGCGAGGTGGACACGCTCGCGGGCCATATCGACCTGCGCCAGCCGCTCACCCCGAACCTGACGTGGGTCGTCGACCTTCCTCCTCCGCCCGACGACGAACCGGCGGCGGCCGATGACGGCAACCAACCGCCGGACGAATCGGCTGGCGAGGACGAACCGGGCTCATCGGAACCCGCTCCCGCGGTTCCCTAGCCGGATACCCCGACATCGGGCTGCTAGACTTCCCCATGGCCACGCCGAGCGCCCTGACCGACGCACCCCGTTTCGACGGCCGCCGAGCGGCCGAACTGCGCGAGACCCGCATCACGCCCCACTACGTCGTGCACGCGGAAGGCTCCGTGCTCATCGAGGCCGGCCTTACGCGCGTAATCTGCACCGCGAGCGTCGAAGACCGCGTGCCGCCGTTCCTGCGCGGCAAGGGTACGGGCTGGGTGACGGGCGAGTACGGCATGCTCCCCCGGTCGACCTCGACGCGCTCCACCCGCGAGTCCTCGGCAGGCCGGGTCGGCGGCCGCACGCAGGAGATCCAGCGGCTGATCGGGCGCTCGTTGCGCGCGGTCACCCGGCTCGACGAGCTGGGCGAACGCACCGTCTGGGTCGACTGCGACGTGATCCAGGCGGACGGGGGCACGCGCACCGCCTCCATCACCGGCGGCTTCGTGGCCCTGGCCCTGGCCCTGCAGAAGCTCCGCGAGACCGGCAAGATCGCACGGTTGCCGATCTCGGACTACGTGGCGGCCACCAGCGTGGGAATCGTAGACGGCCGGCCGCTGGCCGATCTGGCCTACGCGGAGGACTCGCGGGCCGAGGTCGACATGAACGTCGTAAAGACCGGTGACGGCCGGTTCATCGAGGTCCAGGGCACGGCCGAGGGCGAGCCCTTCGACCGGCACGCGCTGGACGCCCTGCTGGAGCTTGCCGGCGATGCAATCGAGCGGCTCGTCACCATGCAGCGGGAGATCGTCGGCGGGTCGCTCTCGTCCGACGCCGGCTGAAGGGCCGCCCCGCGAGCGGTGCGATCGTGCAGGCCCAGACCGCCCGGACCGTCGTCGTCGCCACGACCAACGCTCACAAGCTCGCCGAAATCACGCGCATTCTCGACGGTCTGGCGTATGCGGTCCGCCCGGTGACCGCCTACGCTACCGGACCGACGCCCGAAGAAACCGCGCAGACCTTCGCCGGAAACGCGCGGCTGAAGGCCCTGCACTACGGGCGGCTCGTACCGCATCTGACGGTGGCGGACGACTCCGGACTCGAGATCGAGGGTCTCGACGGCGAACCGGGCGTCCACTCGGCGCGATTCAACGGCGCGACGTACCGCGAGAAGTTCGACGTCATCTACTCGCGCCTGCGCGCTCGCGGCGCGCTCGCCAGCCCCGCGCGGTTCGTCTGCGCCGTGGCGGCGGCCGAGGGGAACCGCATCGTGTTCGAAGCCACCGCCACGATCGAGGGCCGGATCGCCCGGATGCCGGCCGGCCACGCCGGCTTCGGCTACGACCCGATCTTCTTCTACCCGCCGTACGGCTGCACGCTCGCCGAGGTCTCGGCCGACCGGAAGGCTGCGGTCAGCCACCGCGGGCGCGCGTTCCGCAAGCTGCGGGTCTTCATCGAATCCCGGACTGCACCCCCCTAACGCTGACGGGCTGCCGGACAGCCGCTCCCGGACCGCCGTCACCGGCCGCACGAACCGGCAGGATGATCGTGAAGACGGAACCCCCACCGGCGCGATGCGCCGCCTCGATCGTTCCGTCGTGCAGGACGACGAGGTGCTTCACGATGGCGAGACCGAGTCCGGTTCCGCCGGGATTTCGGGCCCTGGAATGCTCGACGCGGTAGAAGCGCTCGAATACGCGCGACAGATCGGTGTCCGGGATGCCCGGCCCGCGATCGGACACCCGCAGGACCACGCCGCTCCCGGAATCCCCGGCCGCGGCTTCCAGCTCGATCACACTGCGCTCGGGCGCGTAGTGCGCGGCGTTCTCGACGAGGTTTCTGATGACGTCGTGGATCTTGACGGGGTCGACCACCAGCCGCTCGGCGCCCGGCTCGATGCGCGACTGCACACGTTGCTCCTTCACCTCCAGCACGGCCGCAAGCTCGGCGGCGACGCTCGAAAAGACCGTCGCCGTGTTGCACGTGTCGGGATGCAGAACCTCCTGTCCGGCATCCAGGCGGGCGAGGCGCAGCAGGTCCGTGACCAACCTCTCCATGCGGTTCGTATGACGCGCGACGATATCCAGGAACCGCTGGCGCACCGCGACCTCCGTCTCGTCCGCCAACGCGTCGACGGCGCCGCGAATCGCCGTCAGCGGCGTCCGCAGCTCGTGGGAGACGTTGGCCACGAAGTCCTGGCGGATCTGCACCGCACGGCGGTAGTCGCTCACGTCGTGCAGGACGATTACCACGCCCGGCTCGTCCTGTTCGGTGTACGGCGCCGCGCTCGCCAGACAGACTCTGACCGGCTCGGTGCTCAGCGTGATCTCCGTCTGGCTGGACCCGCCGGCCTCGAGCGCACGCCCGATCTGTTTCGCGACCTCCGGATGGCGGATCAACTCGACGTAGTGCCGGTCGACCGGCGTCGCCTCGATCTGCAGCAGGCGGCGGACCGCTTCGTTCGCCATCTTCACTCGCCCACGCGCGTCCACGACGAGCACGCCCTCGGTCATGCTGCCGAGAATCGCGTCCGTCAGCCGGCGGTTCCGCGACAGCTCCGCGAGCCGGCGGCCGAGCTCCTGAACGGAGGCGTCGAGCGCCCGGGCCACCGTGCCGATCTCGTCGTCCCCGTACGGACCGCTCTGCGGATTCAGATCCCCCGCCGCGTAGCGGCGCGCCACCGCCGCGATCGCACTGACACGCCGGCTCATCGCGGCCGAGGTGACCCAGGCCAGGACGAGCGCCCCGGCCAGTGCCAGCAACAGCCCACCGGCCGTACCCCGCTGCACGGTAGCGATCTGGTCGTCGACCGCGGTCAAGGGAAGCGCCAGCCGGACGAACCCGACGCCGGGATGATCCATGCGCACTGCCGCGTACAGCAGGTCGCGCTCTACGGTCGTGCTGTAGCGGCGCGTCACGCCGACGCCGGCGGTCCGGGCGAGCTCGATCTCGGGCCGGGCGCCGTGGTTCTCCATCGCCGCCAGCGAAGAACCGTCCTCGGCCGTATCGCCGACGACGCGCCCGCCCGGCTCGATGATCGTCACCCGTGCGCCGAGACTCATGCCGAGCGAATCGGCCTCCCGGTCCAGCTCGTCGACCGTGGGCGTCGGCCCGCTCCGCGCGACGAGGTCGGCCACCAGCCGCGCCTCGGCCAGCAGGTCCGTCGTGATGCGGTCGAGGAGCTGGCGCTCGAGCAGCCACGCCACGAGCGCAGCGGCCAGCAGCAGGCTCAGCCCCGCGATGCCGAACGCCGCCGCAAACAACCTGGTGCGCAGTCTCATGGCCGGGCCGGCAGGTCTGCTTCTTCCTCGATGAGCTTGTAACCGAACTGCTTCACCGTGACGATGGCGCCGGCCAGCGCCGGAAGCTTCTCGCGCAGCCGGCGGATGTGGACGTCGACGGTGCGCGTGCCGCCGGTGTAGGCATAGCCCCAGACGTCGGAGAGCAGGACGTCTCGCGAATGGACCCGCCCACGATGCTCGATCAGGTAGCGCAGGAGCAGGAACTCCTTCGCCGTCAGTCGCACGTCCCGGCCGTCGCACGTAACCAGGTGCCGGTCGGTGTCGACCGTGACGGGCCCGAAGCGGAGCAGGCTCGGGGGCGGCTGCTCGCGCCGCGCCCGCCGCAGCACCGCGCCGACGCGCGCCACCAGCTCCTTCGGACTGAAAGGCTTGGTGACGTAGTCGTCGCCGCCCAGCTCCAGACCGACGATGCGGTCGGTCTCGTCGGTCTTGGCCGTCAGCATGATGATCGGCACGCCCGACGTCTTCGGATCGGCGCGGATGGAGCGGCAGACGTCGAGCCCGTTGCGGCCCGGCAACATCAGGTCGAGCACCACCAGCGCCGGCGGCCGCTCCCGGACGAGCGGCATGACGTCCGAGCCGGAGGTGAGGATCTCGGACGCGTAACCGGCCTTGTGGAGCTGGTGCGCGACCAGCTCCGCGATGTCCGGATCGTCCTCGACCACGAGCACGAGGTCGGCGCTGTCGATGGACCGGCGGTTGGAAGGTGCTTCTGCGTCGTGCGGCGCGACGGCCGGCGGTTCAGTGCTCAGTGGGGTCCCTCCCCTCCTGCGCATGATGCCGGACGTCCTGGCCCGACACCATGAAGATCACCTCTTCGGCGATGTTGGTGGCGTGATCGCCGATGCGTTCCAGATGGCGGGAGATCAGGATGAGGTCGAGCGCCGGTTCGGTCGTGGCCGGGTTCTGCACCATGTACCGCAGCAACTCCCGAAACACCTGGTCCTTGAGCCCGTCCAGGGTATCGTCCCGGTCGAGCACGTCGTAAGCCATATCGGTGGCGTGACGCACGTACGCATTGAGGGCGTCCCGCAGCATGCCCTGCGCGTGCTCGGCCATCCGGGGGATGTCGATGAGCGGCTTGACCGGCGGGTGCTGCAGATAGCTGAAGGCCGCCTCCGCGATGTTGACGGCGACGTCGCCGATGCGCTCGAGATCGCTGTTGATCTTCACGCCCGAGACGACCACGCGCACGTCGGTGGCCGACGGATGATGCTCGACCAGCAGATCGTAGCAGCGCTTGTCGATCTCCATGTGCAGGCGATTGATCGGTTCGTCGCCGCAGAGGACCCGCTCGGCAAGCCCCAGATCGCCGTCGACGAGCGCCCGCACCGCCGCGCGCACCTGCTCTTCCGCTTCGCCGCCCATCGCGAGCAGGCGCGTTTTCAACTGGTTGAGTTCATCGGCGGCGCGCGGCACGGCGCCCGGAACCGAATCCAAGTCGCACCCCTTCGAAGACCTCGTCCCGAGCGTATCCCAGCGTTGCGGGAACCGCAACAGCGAAGCCCGTCGCGACAGCCTCAGGACAACGCCAGCGCTTCGATCAGGAGATCCAGAACCTCGGTCACCTCACGGGGGTCGCGTACGCGATAGCGCGCGCTCGTGGGACGGTCGCCGTGCTCGACGACGATGGGAACACCGGCGCCGTCGAGCAGCTCGAACGCGTGCTCGTCGGTTTCGTCGTCGCCGATGTAGGTGGCCGCCCCGGGATCCAGCGACAGGGCGGAGAGCAGCCACCCGACGGCGCTTCCCTTGTCCCACGCCACGTCCGGACGCAACTCGAACACCTTCTTTCCCCGCTCGCGGCGCAGCTCCGGGTAGCGGCGCGCCACGGTGGCGACCACCTCTTCAACGCGCGGCGTGTCGCCCCGGCCGACGAGCCGGTAGTGCGTGGAAACGCTGTAGCGCTTGCGCTCCACCAGCGCGCCCGCCGTGCGCGACAATCCCCGCCGCAGATCGGCCTCGGCGCCGTCCAGCGCGGGCAGCAACGTTTCCGCCGCCTCGTAGCGCAGGCCGCTGCCGGCCGCCCCCTCGATGTCCAGGCCGTGGCAGCCGGCGTAGCCGATCTCATCGAGTTGCACGAAATCCCGCACGACGGCGACGTCGCGGCCGGTAACGATGGTCACCGGGCAGCGGGACGCCAGTCGGGCGAGCCGCGCCCGGGTGGACGCGACGAGCGTGGCCTGCTCCGGCCGATCGGCGATCGGCGTGAGGGTGCCGTCGTAGTCGAGGAACACGCCCGGCGCCCCGCGCGTGACCGCGGCGAGCCATACGGTGCGCACGTCCGGATGCAGGGCCCACGGCAGAGCATGGGTGGTCCGCGTCGCAACGCGCCCCGGCCGAGGCGCCGCCGGCGAACTCGTGCTGGACATGGTGGATGCTCCGCCCGTCCCGCTACCGGCCGAGCCGCGCGGCCACCGCTTCCGCCTCGCCCCAGACGCGCAGCAGATTCCCGCCCCACAGCCTGGCGATGTCCTCTTCGCTGTAGCCGCGCCGCACGAGCTCGACGGTGACGTTGAGCGTCTCGCTCGCGTCGTACCAGCCCAGAACGCCGCCGCCGCCGTCGAAATCCGCACTGATCCCGACGTGGTCGATGCCGATCAGGTCGACCGCGTGGTCGATGTGGTCCACGAAATCGGCGACGGTGGCATCGGGCCAGCGCGCGTCCAGCGCCTCGACCCGGCCCAGGTAGTCCTCGTACGGCTCGGCGCCGAGGTCTTCGGGCTGCTGGCCCGGAATCATGCCGAATGCGCCGCGGATGTTGCGGTACTCCGCGGCGCGCCGGGCAGCGACCTCGGACAGAAAAGCGCCGAGCGCCACCGTCTGAACCACGCCCCCGTTGGCGGCCAGCGCCCGGAGCTGCTCGTCGTCCAGGTTACGCGGATGCGGCATCAGGGCGTGCATGCTCGAATGCGAGGCGATGACCGGCGCCTCGGACAGACGCACCGCGTCAAGCATGGCCGCCTTCGAGATGTGCGACACGTCGACCAGCATCCCGAGGCGGTTCATCTCCGCGATGACCTGCTCCCCGAACGCGCTCACGCCGTCGTGCTCGGCCTCCCCGTCGCCCAGCGCCTCGCGCGGCGTCGCAGAGTCCGCGATGTCGTTGTGTCCGCCGTGCGCCAGCGTCATGTAGCGGGCGCCGAGCTCGTGATAGGTCTCCAGAAGAGAGAGAGCGCGGCCGATGACGTACCCGTTCTCGATGCCGATCGCCGCCACCAGCTTCCCGCTGCCGGCAATCCGCTCCACGTCGGCCGCGGTGTACGCGATCTCGATCTCGTCCGGGTACAGCTCTTCGGCCATGCGGTGGATCGCTTCGAACTTCGTCATCGCGTCCGCCCTGGCCTGCGCCTCGTTCTCGGGCGTGCGCTCCGTCTGGCCGACGTAGACGATGAAGAACCCGGCGTCGAGCCCGCCGGCGCGCATCTTCGGCAGGTCCACCTGGAAGTCGGCGGACACCCCGGGGTCGACGGCGCGGGTGGCGAAGTTGAGCGGGATGTCGATGTGCGAGTCGAGCGTCAACACACGCTCGTGAATCGCGGTCGCGCGGTTGGTGAGCGCCCTCTCCGCGCGCTCCTCCGGCGTCCCGAGGGCGCACCCGCCGGCGATCGCGGCGGCGAGCGCCAGCGCCAGTGATCCGTTCGCCGTCCTGGGGGCCATGGCAGACTCCTGAAACGGATGAGCATACCACCGGCCGCGCGCGCACGTGGACGGTAGTAAGCTGGATTGCATGGCGTCGGTAGGCCGCACGGTCGCTTCCCCAATCTCCCGGTGGTTCCGCAGCCCCCCACGCCCGAACGCGCACCGCGCGCTCTTCTCGCTGCCGGCCGGTCTCCACTATCTCAACTGCGCGTACATGGCGCCGGCCTCGAAGCGGGTCGCGGACGCCGGACGCCGCGCGATCGACCGCATCGCCGTCCCCAGCCGCCTGGAGACCGGCGACTTCTTCGAGCCGGCCACGCGTGTCCGCGGGCTCTTCGCCCGCCTCGTCAACGCACCCGATCCGGACGGGGTGGCGATCATGCCGTCCGTCTCCTACGCCATGGCGACAGTAGCCCGGAATACGCCGCTCGCCGCCGGCCGGACCGTGATCGTCGTCGAGGAGCAGTTCCCGAGCGCGGTCTACACTTGGCGGCGAGCCTGCCGCGAAGCCGGAGCCACGCTGCGCACCGTGGCGGCCCCCGACACGGCGGGATCGCGGGGCGAGGCCTGGAACGAAGCCCTGCTGGACGCCATCGACGACCGCACGGCGGCGGTCGTGCTGCCGCCGCTGCACTGGACCGACGGCCTCCGGTTCGACCTCGACGCCATCGGCGAGCGGGCGCGCGGCGCCGGGGCCCGGCTCGTCGTCGACGGTACGCAATCGGTGGGCGCACAGCCGTTCGACGTCGCGCGCATTCGCCCGGACGCGCTGATCTGCGCGGGCTACAAGTGGCTGACCGGTCCCTACGCGATCGGCCTGGCGTGGTACGGCCCCGCCTTCGACGACGGCGTACCGCTGGAGGAGAACTGGATCACCCGCCGCGGCAGCGACCACTTCAACGAGCTCGTCAACTACCGCGACGACTACCAGCCGGGAGCCATTCGCTACGACATGGGCGAGCGATCGAACTTCGTGCTGCTGCCGATGCTGGAGGCCGCGCTGGAGCAGGTTCTCGACTGGGGGCCGGAAACGGTCGCGGCCCACACGCGCGAGCTGACCGCCGCCGCGGTCCCGCGCCTCCGCGATCTCGGCTGCCGGATGGATGACGACCGCTGGCGGGCCGGGCACCTGTTCGGGGTGCGCCTGCCGGCCGGCGTCGACATCCCCCGGCTCGGACGCGACCTCAGGGCGCGGCAGGTGTCCGTGTCGCTGCGCGGGGGCGCCATCCGCATCGCCCCGCATCTGTACAACGACGACGCCGACTTCGATGCGCTGATCGACGTCTTGGGCGCAGCGATACGTCAGTGAGGCGCGTCGGGCCACGGCCCGGCCACGACGCGGTCGAGGGGTCCGAGCGCCGGCTGGGGACGGTAGGCCTCCCTGGCCGCCAGGTCGTAGACGTCGCCGGGCGCCAGCAGGTAGAAGAGGCCGCCTGAATCGAGCAGCCGCTCGCGATCGTAGATGGCGACGTAGCTCCGACCGATGACCTCGAACCGGTCGCCCTGCACGACGATGGCGGTGTCCTCGTCGATACCGATGCCGAGCAGATCCGGGCGCGCGCGAACCACCTCGATCAGGTCGAACTGGCGATTGCGCCGCAGCAGGTGCTGATCGACCCCGACGCCCCGCAGCAACCCGAACCCTTCCTCGTGATCGCCCATCATGATCGTGTTGGTCCGCGTATCGCCGCGCACCAGGTACGAGCCCAGGATGGTCGCCCCCGCCGAGGATCCACCGATGACGCCGCCGCGGTCGAGCACCTCGCGGAGCGCCTCGTGCACCTTCGTGTCCAGGTACGCATCGGCGAGCCGCCACTGGCGCCCGCCGCCGAACCAGACGCCGCGGGCGTGACGCAAGGGTTCGACGAACGCTTCCGTGTTCGCGGTGTCGCGGTCCGTGGTGTGCAGGATCGCGAGCCGGGTCGCCCCGGACGCCCGAAACGCCTCGGTGCCCCGCCATGTCCCGTCGTACGACTCCGCTCCGCCTGCCGTCGGGATGAGCACGATCGGGGCATCCGGGCCGCCGGCGAGATCCAGGAAGCGCTCGACGATGGCCGGGTCCTGCATGCTCCCGCCCACGAGCACGAGCGATCCCCTCGCGGGCCCGACCTGCTGCGCAACAAGGGGTGGCGGGAAAACGACCAGGCCTGCGAGGATCAGCCCGAGCATCGACCGGGGCGCCATTCGTCCCATCAGCGGCCGCCTCCGGCCGGAAACAGCTCCAGCAACGACAGCGGGTCTACGCGGGCGTTGTTCAGGCGCACGGTCCAATGGAGGTGCGGGCCGGTGACCCGGCCGGTCGCGCCGACCTTGCCGACCACCATGCCCTTGCGCACGCGATCGCCCTCGGCGACATCGATCGCGGACAGGTGCGCGAAGTAGGAGTAGAGACCCCAGCCGTGGTCGATTATCACGACGTTGCCCGAGAAATAGAGATCGGTGGCAAGGACCACGACACCGTCGTTGGGCGCCGCGATCGGCGTGCCCGTCCCGGCCAGGAAGTCCGCGCCGCTGTGCGGGCTCCGGGGCTGGCCGTTGAAGACGCTACGGCGCCCGAAGGCGCTGTTCGCACGCGCCGAAACCGGGCGAAGGAACCCGCCGCGCCAGTACCGCACGGCGGTGGAAACGGGAAAGAGCGCCGCCTGTTGATCCCGCTCGCGCAGGATCCGCTCCACGACCTCGGGAGGCGGATCGACGTAACGCGGCTCGACGCGCAGCCTCCGGGTGGCGAACTGCTTGGGCTCGACCGCGAGCGTGTAGTCGGTCTCGGCCAGCGAACCGTCGACGGCCGTCGCCCGAACGGCGACCACGTGCTCTCCCGGCTCTACCTCGAGATCGATCCCGACGAGCGCCGACCAGACGTTGGCGGGCCCGGCCGGGAAGAAACGCAGCTCGGCGCCGAACGCCGTGGCCGCGAGCGCCGCCGGCGCCTCGGAGGTCCGGACGTTGAGGACCACGATCTCCCCCGGATGCAGGGCGCGCGCCCGATGGGTGACGTTGACGATCAGATCGGCGGCGCCCTGGCCGGCGGACGCGGCCGGAACGCCCGTCAGCAACGCCGTGACGACAGCGCACACGCACCACGCCGTCACGCGAATCCGAGGTCGGGCGGCGCGATCCTGGCGCCTGGCCGATCTTTGTGCAACGCGGGCCTTCACCACGAACTCCTATCCGAAAAGCGTCACTCCGAACACGCGGGCCAGGATTACCACGGCGGTCAGGCCGGTGAACACGACGAGGCTGAACCACGCGAAGGCGCGCACCGCCGGCGAGGGATAGAAGGCGGTGTCGTTCTTCGGAATCACCGTCACGCAGTAGTACAGGTTCAGGAAGAAGATCACCGGCGCGATGAAGAACGCGAGCGCCGAGGAGACCAGCACCAGGAACACCGGGCGCGGCAGGCCGGCGAGGATCAGCACGGCGGCGATCAGCGAGTAGAACATCGTGATGCGGTAGATGTTGTACTCGGAGGCCGCGGTCCGTCGGTGGTCGTCGGTCAACTGGTCGGCGGCGATGCCGGGCAGCGCGGCCGTGGCGCGGAACAGGTTCCGGCAGCAGGCCGCGACCACCCGCGGCCAGCCGTCGAAGTAGTTGAAGGCGGTGGAGAAAGTGGCCGCGAACGCGCCCAGCAGAAAGATCAGCATCATTCCCGGTCCGATGCTGTCGGTGAAGATGCGCGCGATCTCGCCGATGACGGCGTTCCCCGCCACCTCGGCCGGGTAGAGCCAGACCGCGGCCAGCAACAGGAAGATGACCGCGAGCAGGAACGACACGACGTGACCGAGCGTGAAGTCCCAGAGCCCGATGCGGAACCAGCGCCGGCAGTACTCCTGCGCGTGCTCGGGCAACTTCGAGACGTCTACCGCCAGGTCCGTGCTGGGCGACCCGCCGAACGGATCGAACCGCTTCGCCAGCCCGTCCCGCTCGAGCTGCTCGCGGATGCGCCCCATGCCGACGCGCTTCGCCTTGCCCCACTCCGAGGCCTGCAGCGACACGTCGATGCCGGTGGGCAGCAACCCCAGGAACGCGGCGATGACGAGCCACGAGCCGACCGGCGTCTCGAAGACGAAGAACCGACCCATCGCCGACATCGGCGCCGGCTCGAAGAGGTAGACGCCGACCGTCGACACGAACAGCAGTCCGGCCAGCACCTTGGTGGACAGCTCTACGGCGGCGTAGCGCCCGTAGAGGATGATGCCGACCGAGAGGGCCCCGAGCCCGAGCCCGTACAGCCACGCCGGCAGGCCGAGGCCGAGATACTCGGAAAAGACATAGAACAGGACGGCGGCGGCGGCGGCCAGACGTCCCGCCTGACCGAGCGCGCACTGGACGATCGTGGTGATCAGCACGTACCAGACCGGCCACTTGCCGGGGGCGGTGGTATACGCGTCGAGCATGCTGCGGCCGGTCGCGTTGGTGAACCGGAACGCCATCTCGAAGCCGTAGTACTTGAAGATGTAGGCCACCGGAATGCACCAGAGCAGTGCGTATTCGAAACGCCCGCCGGCCACCGGCGCGGTGACGAGATGACTCGTGCCGATCCCGGTCATCATCAGGATCAACCCCGGCCCGAAGTGGCGCAGGAGCCCGCGCGCGCCGGTGTCGGGCAGCGGAAGCCGATTCAGACTCTCGGACGCCGCGGACCCGGATCGCGCGGAAGCGGACGGCTGGTCGTTCGGCATGGCGGCAATCGTATCAGACCGCCCGCGGGCCCCTGGTCCGCGTCGTGTGCGGGCGCCGTCCCTGCGGCGCAGGCTCCGGGTCCCCTACGTGGAAGGCGAACCGGGGAGCGGCGACTGGTACAGCGCCCTGCCCACGAAGAACGGACCCATCTGCTGGATGAACTCCGAGGTCTGCCGGGTGGCGCGCATGTCCTTGACCAGCCGCGACAGCGGGTACAGCTCCGGCCCGATGAGACCGATCACGAACTCGTTGTCGTCCCGGTCGAGTCCGTGGCACTCGAGCCGCACGTCCACCGCGTAGCCCGCCTCGCCGTAGCGGCGCCCCAGCATGCCGTGCTCCATCAGGATGCGCCCCTGCTCTGCACGGGGAAGCTGATTGAAGGCGCCGATGCGCCGCAACGGATACCAGACGGCCCAGGGATGGTCCGGACTCAACACGTTGCGGGGAACCTTGCGCAGCAGGAAGTCTTCGAGGTCGGCCTCGCGCCCGGAAGAATAGGTGCGGCCGATCATGGTCATCTCCGGCCGCCGCGTCAGGCTCCGGAAGCACACGCCGGTGAGCAGGCTGCGACCCGCCTCGGCGAAGCACGCCGGATCCTCGCTCATCAGCACCACCCCGAGGCCGCGCGGGTCGTTCAGATCGGCGTAGACGGCGGCGTCGAGGCCGCTCCGCCGCACCGCGTCGACGACCCCGTCCGGCGGGGGACAGTCGGTGAACACGTGGAGCTGCACGAACAGCCGGCGGGTGGAGGTCTGCGGCACGCCGCGGACCGGCGCGCCATGCTCCCGCAGGTCCGGGGCGCCTTCGTCGTGACCGCCGCCGCGAGCTGCAACGCCGGGGGGCGGGCCGCCTGCGGCGGGCCGACCGGCGGGGACAGTTGCCGGATCGAGTGTCGTCGGGTCGGACATCGAAGCGATTCTATACTGACCGTTCGAACCGACTCGCCGCATCCCGCATCGCGGCCCGGAAGGAACCGCCGCGACCGGCGCGGCGTAGCATGACCGAATGACGCGGCCCCATCTGATCGCGGTCGCCGGGGCCTCCGGGAGCGGCAAGACGACCCTGGCGCAACGTCTCGCCGCGGCCCTCGGACCGCCCGACGCGGTGGTGCTTCCGCTCGACGCCTACTACCGGGATCGCCCGGAAGCAACCGCCGCGGAGCTGGACACGGCCAACTACGACGCGCCGCAGGCCGTCGACGCGGCCCTGCTCGAGGCGCACGTGCGGCAGCTTCGCGCCGGTCGCGCCGTCGAGCGGCCGACCTACGATTTCCGCATCCACCGGCGCACGACGGCCACGTGGACGGTGCGGCCCGGCCGCTGCGTGATAGTGGAAGGGATTCTCGCCCTCTACTGGTCCATGCTGCGGAACCTGTACGATACGAGCGTCTTCATGCGCATCGACGAGGCCGCCGCGCTGGCACGGCGGGTGGCGCGCGACTGCGAATCCCGCGGGCGCAGCCCGGCGTCCGTACGGCAGCAGTGGGAGAGGACCGTCTGGCCGATGTACCGGCGCCACGTCGAACCGACGGCGCGCTTCGCGGACGTCGTGGTCGACGGCGCCGCGCCGATCGCGGCGAGCCTGGCCGCCGTGCTCGCCCACGTACGCCCCCGCGGAAGCAAGAGCCCCCGCGCCACCGGCCGTCAGCCCGGCTGAAATCCGGCGTCCGGCGCCGCAGCGGGCGTAAAGGCGGCCCGCTCGCGCTCGATGACGTGGGCGAGCTGTCCGACGGCGCTGACGATGAGCCGTTCCCGAATCGGATCCGGGGCCGTCGAAGCCGCCGCGAAGAGCTCGACCACGGCGACCACCCGGCCTGCCGATGAAACCGGGACCGCGCAGATCGATCGAATGCCGCCCAGGGCGTCCCGGCGCGCGTCGGACAGTCGCGGATCGACGGTCACGTTCGCTATCCAGGTCGCCGCCGCGGAGGCGACGGCGCGCCGCAGCACCTGATCGTCCGCATCGTCGCAGCAGGCGTCGATCGCGGAGCGGGTCGCGAGTGGTGCGACCTGTTCGTTCGCGACGTGCCACACGCCGGTCGAGACCAGCGCGCCGCTGCCGTCGGCCGCGGCGAGATAGGCGGTGCCGGCATCCCATCCCCCCGACTCGGCCAGCAGCCGGGTCACGTCGCGGACGGCCTGGTGGAACGACCCCGCCTCGTGACCCACGGCCACGGCTTCCTGGAGTACGCGCAACGCCGCCGCCTGCGCGGTCGCCGAGGGTGCGGCAGCCGCAGCGCCGGCCGCGGCGGCGCAGGCGGCGGTGACGTCGGTGTAGACGAGCAGGGTCTCTCCCTGCTCGGTGGGCCGCATGCGGATCTCGATCCGGCGGTCGTCCGGCGTGCGGCGCGTCTCGGTCGACGCCTCGGCGCGACCGGCAAGCCGCTTCTCGATCCAGTCCTCGATCTCCTCCTCGGGCACTATCACCACCGCCCGGGTGGCGGTGTAGCGCACGAGATCCTCGAACTCGAGACCGCGCTGCAGGGTCACCTCGGGATAGAACTCCCGAAAGCGGGCGTTGCAAGCGACGAGCCGGCCGCCGGAATCCCAGACCGCCAGCCCCGCGCCGTCGCTCTCGAGCAGCGCCGCGATCCGCGCCCGGGCCCTGTCGTGGCTGGCCCGGACGGCCCGCAGCCGCCATACCAGGCCCGCGAGAAGGACGAGGAGCAGGCCGATGAGAACACCGGCTGCCCCCAGCAGGGTCACGGAGCGATCTTACCGGCAGCACGCCGCACACCTGGACGCGCGCTCCCGAACCGCCCGAGGCGAGCCGTACCGAGGATCTTGACAGCCTGCCCGAGCCGTCGTAGGTTGAGGATCGGCTGCAGGCCGAGGACAGATGCGACTTGTGCACTTCAGCTTCACGGTGGCTCTCGGGATGGGCCTTGCCGTCCCGGCGGCCGCCGGGGCCCAGGAACCGGACGCGCCGAGCGCCGTCGAGACGGTGGACGCGAGCAGGTTGCCCGTGTCGCTCGAACGCATCAAGCGCCGGATGGCGGCGGCCGAGCCCACGCGGGAAGGCCGCCGCGGCCTCCTCGACCTGAACTTCTACGTCGACGTCTACGCGCGCGCGCCGGCCATCGAGCTGCTTCGGGACTTCGATCTGGACAGCGAGAACGTCTCGTACGGCTCACCCACCCACCGCGAGATGCTGGAGGCCGCGACGCCGCGCGAGTGGCGGCCCCGCGCCATCAGCACCGGCAACCTCTTCGGCTGGCGCTGACCCGGTCTTCCCCACCGGACCTGCCGCAGGAGTTTCCTCACACGTCGCAGGTCCAGTGCCGTAGCGGCACCGAGACAAGCAGATAGCGTCGGCGCAGGGCGACGACGTGGTTCGAGTACTCCTGCCTCGGGATCTCCCCACGCACCTGCCGCGCGCGGAGCCGCCGCAGCTCGAAACGGTACAGATCGCTCACGAACTCGTGCACGAGCTCCGGGCGGGTGGATGGCGTCGGGCGGACGCCGTGGGCCGCGAGGGCCTCGAGCACCTGTGGCCGATAGCGATAACGCGCTCCCACCGGGGCGAACCACCTCGCGTCGATCGATCCGTACCCGGCGCGCCTAGGCCGGCTGCGGCTCGACGGACTCCACCCCGTAGGCCCCGAACCACGAGGTCGCGCCGCGCAGCGCGTCGTTGACGTTGCCGATGTTGCGCACGCCCTCGGTGTCGAGCCACGCGCGGAACGCGTCGCCCCCCTGCGTGGCGTACACCGGAATGCCCTCCTTCCAGGTCGCCCGCCCGCAGAGGACGCCCGCGAACTCGACGCCCGACTCGGTGGCCAGCTCCAGCGACTCGGTGAACTCGGCGTTGCTCACCCCGGCCGACAGGTAGATGAACGGCTTCTGCGCCACCGCGGCGGCCTGGCGGAAGGAGTGAATCGCCTCCTCCTTCGTGCAGACCCTCGTTCCCTGGAAGCTGCGGGTCCCCTCCACGAACTTCATGTTGACCGGGATCTCCACCTTCATCACGTCGACGCCGTAGCGGTCCTTGGTGAACTCGGCCATGCTCCCCGCCACGACGTCCGGCTTGCGCTGCGCGAACGCGGGTCCCTTCTCGTCGCCGCCCTCGTGGTCGTAGCCGACGAATTCCAGGAAGAAGGGAATGTCGTTCGTGCGGCACTCGTCGCCGATGCGCTCGATGAATGCGTGCTTCTCGTGGTTGACGGCCGCCGCATCGTAGGGCGTGTAGTAGATGAGCACCTTGACGCAGTCCGCCCCCGCTTCCTTCAAGCGGCGGACCGACCAGTGCGGGAGGAGGTCGGGAAGCCGCCCGGGGCGGGTGTTGTCGTAGCCGCTCTCCTCGTAGGCGAGCAGGAGGCCGGCGTTGTCGCTCCGCCGCTTCGACGCCTCGATACCCCACTGCGGATCGAGCAGGATCGCCGAGGCGTGGGGGGTCAGCGCCGCGGTCACGATCGACTTGAACTCCTCGAGCATCGCATCCGTCGCGTCGCCGCCGGCGGCCTTGCCGAGCGCCTTCTTCAGCGACCCGCGCTGGTCCATCGCGGCCGCCGCAATCGTGCCTGTCCCGGTGGACACCGCCTTCATCCCGGCTAGCTTTCCTGGTGTGATCTTCACGTCGGCTCCACTCCCTCCACGGGCAGGCGGCTGCCTCCCTGTATTAGCAATTCTCATACACAGCGACTGATATTATACTGGAAACTCATAACGCTCCGGCACCGGAACCAGGAGGTAGCACGCCGTGCACTCGACAACGAAACGCCGCGGCACAGTCGGAATCGCCTGCCTCTCCTGGCTTCTGGCCGCTGCCGCTCTCGCGCAGGAACGGGACTCCCCGGCCGGCCTCCGGCTTCCGCCCCCGACCTTTGCCGGCGCCGCGGCGGAGCTGCACGCCGGCCGGCCCGCCGAGGCACTGGCGAGACTGGAGCGGAACGCCCCGACCGGCGCCGCCCCTCCCGCCCTGGAGCACACGATCCTGCGCGCCACGCTGCTCGCCGCCGCAGGTCGGGGGGCGGAAGCCGAGTCCGCCTGGCGGTCGGTAATCGAGCGCGCCGTCTTCATGCGCACCTTCGCCCGGCGCGCCATCGTCGAGAGCGCCGCCGGCCGGGGAGCGCCGGCGGACGCAGAGCCGTTCCTCGCCGAGCTCACGCGCGGCGATCCCGTACGCCATCGGGATCTGGTCCTGCACGTGGCGGAAGCGCATCTGACCACCGGTGCGCCGCTCCGGGCGGCGGCACGCTACCGGGAAGTGCTCGCCGCAACCGGCGCCGGCGCGGCCGCCGACGCCGCCCGCCTGGGCCTCGCCGCCGCGCTCGAAGCCGCGGGAGACGGCGCCCGGGCCCTGGCGACGCTGCGCGAGGCGCAGCTCCGTCATCGAACCTCCGATGCGTTCGTCGCAGGACGCCGCGAGTCCCGGCGGTTGGCGCGCGCCCGCGGCGAGACCCTGTCGCCGTTCAGCGAGACGGAGTACCGGGGTCTGGTACGCCGGCTCCGCAGCGCGTCCCGCTTCGAACCCGCACTCTCGCTGCTCGACGAATGGGCCGCGGCGTTCCCCGGCCGCGGGTCGCGGGAACGTATCGCCGCGGAACGAATCGAAACGCTGTACGCCCAGCGCGACAACGAAGCGGCGGTCGCCGCCGGCGCCGCGTTCCGCAACCGCTTTCCGGCCAGCCCGCTGGTCCCCGCCGTCCGCCTGACCGAATTCCGCCTGGCCGTACGCATGGGCGACATGGACCGCGCCCGACGCCTCGGCGCCGACCTCTGGGAGGGACGTGTCTCCGGCGCCACTCCCGAGCAACGGCGCGGCGCCGGGGTGCTGCTGGCCGCCGTCCTCCCGGCGACCGGCGACGTCGAGGGCGGCCTGGCGCTCTTCCCCGGCCTGTTCGAGACCGCTCCCACACCCGACGATCAGCGTGCGATCCTCTGGCGGGCCGGCGTGGCGGCGGTGCGAACCGGACAGTACGACCGCGCGCTGACCAATCTCCGCGGGCTCATCGAGAGGGAACCGAGTGGACAGCTCGCCCTGGCAGCGCAGTACTGGCTGGGCGTCGCCCACGAGCGGAGCGGAGATCGAGGTGCGGCCGAGCGTGTGTTCGAGCCGCTCGCTCTGCGCTACCCCTACCACTACTACGGCCTGACCGCACGACAGCGGCTGGTGGAGATCCGCGGTGCGCCCGACGGCGGCCTGGGCGCTCCCGCCCCCCTCGATTTCCCGAACCTGGCGCTGCGCCCCGCATCACGCGAGCGGGCGGAGTTCCGCGCCGCCATGGCGCTGGCCCGCGCCGGCCTCGTCGACGACGCGGCCTGGTACCTGCGTCGCCTGCTGGACCGCAGCCGGGGAGACCGGGGCCTGGCCCTGCTCGCGGCCCGCGCCTCGTCGCAGGCCGGCGATCACGCCAGCGCCGCGCGGGTGCTCTTCAACCACTTCACGGCGTACTTCAACCGGCCGGCGCGCGGACTGCCGGACGACTTCCTGAGGATGGCCTATCCCCGGCCCTTCTGGGACACGGTCGTCGACGCGGCCCGTGCCCACGACGCGGATCCGGTGCTGCTGGTCTCGCTGATGCGGAGCGAGTCGCGCTTCGACCCCGCCGCCCGCTCGGCCGTCGGGGCCGTCGGACTGCTGCAGATCATGCCGTACACCGCCGAGGCGCTCGCCGAGCGGGCCGGGGTCGGCGAGATCCTGGCCAGCCCCCTCGACGACGCCACGCTGGCCGAACCCCGCGTCAACATCGCCATCGCGGCGCGCCTGAACGCAGACCTGCTGGAGCTGTTCGACGGGGCGCGGCTGCCGGTGATTGCCTCCTACAATGCGGGCGAGGACCGCGCCGGCGAGTGGTGGGCCGCGGCGCGCGCGCTGCGCGACGATTTCTTCGTCGACAGCATTCCCTACACGGAGACACGCAACTTCACGCGCGGCGTGCTGGCCAACTACGCCGCCTACGAGCGGATCTACGGCGCCCGGTAGTCTCAGTAGCCGGCAACCGCCGCATCCGCGCGGCGCGGATCGGCCGCCCCCTCCAGCACGTCCGCCTCGGCGTCGAGCACGATGGCGTGCGCGGCACCCTGACTGGTGCGGGCGGCGAGCACGTGGCCGCGCGCCTCCAGCAACCGCACGGTGTCGGGCGAGAGGCCGCGCCGCTCGTAACGCAGCTCGTCCGGCAGCCACTGGTGGTGGAAGCGCGGCGCGTCTATCGCCTCCTGCACGTTCATGCCGAAATCGACGACGTTGAGGATGGTGTGCAGCACGGTATTGATGATGGTCCGTCCTCCGGGACTGCCGGTGACCATGAAGAGGCGGCCGTCCTTCTCCACGATCGTGGGCGTCATGCTCGACAGCATGCGCTTGCCCGGCTCCGCGAGATTGGGCCGGGTTCCGATCAGCCCGGCCGCGGTGGTCAGCCCCGGCGCGGCGTTGAAGTCGCCCATCTCGTTGTTGAGCAGAAAGCCGGCGCCCGGTACGACGATCTTCGATCCGTAGGACTGCTCGAGCGTGGTGGTGAGTGCGACCGCGTTGCGATCGGCGTCGACCACCGACAGGTGCGTGGTCTCGTTCCCTCTCGCCGGCCACTCGAACGTGTCGGGACCGGACCGGGAGGCGAGATCGGGGTCGATGGTCGCGCGTAGCCCCGCCGCGTGCTCCTTCGACGTCAGCCGGAGCACCGGCATGGCGGGGTTGAAGTCGGGATCCCCGAGGTGCCGGGCCCGGTCCGCGAAGCCGCGGCGCATGGCCTCGGCGATGCGGTGGACGTTGAGGGCGGAACCGTAGCCGGCGGCCTGCAGGTCGTAGCCCTCCAGCACGTTGAGCATCTGGACCAGCGTGATCCCGCCGGAGCTGGGGGGCGGCATCGATACGATCTCGTAGCCGCGGTAATCGCCCCGGATGGGCTCGCGGACCTGCGGCTCGTACCCGGCCAGATCGGCCTCGGTAATCAACCCGCCGTGCGCCGCCATCTCCCGTGCAAGAAGCGCCGCGGTCCGTCCACGGTAGAAGCCGTCAGGCCCTTCAGCCGCGATGCGTTCCAACGTGCCCGCGAGGTCGGGCTGCCGGAAGCGCTCGCCGGCCGCGTACGGTGCACCGGCGTTGGAGAAGGCAGCGACCGCGGCGGGATACCGGGCCATGCGGGGCAGCACGCCGGCCAGCGACGCCGCGCGGGCGTGGGTGAGAACGAAACCGTCACGCGCGAGGGCAACGGCCGGGTCCACCAGGCGCCGCCACGGGAGACGCCCGTGGTCGCTCCAGGCCCGATGGAGCCCGGCGACCGTCCCGGGCACACCGACCGCGACGTGGCTGTCGTGGTGGCGCGCCCAGTCGTAGGCACCGCCGGACAGGAACATCTCCGGCGAGGCCGCGGCCGGCGCGGTTTCGCGGAAGTCGTACGCGGCGTCGGATCCGTCCGCCGCCCGGTATACCAGGAACCCGCCCCCGCCGATGTTGCCGGCCGCGGGCAACGTCACCGCGAGCGCGAAGGCGGTTGCCACCGCCGCATCCACGGCCGATCCGCCGGCCTGCAAGACGTCGCGGCCGACCTCCGCGGCCACGCTGTCCGAAGCGACCACCATGCCGCGGCGGGCGCGGGCCGGCTCGGAACTGCCGCCGACGGTCGCGACCACCAGGGCGCACGTGACGCTGACTGCCGCCAGACGGGTACGAAGGGTCGTCATTCTCTCAGGATAGGCGAAGTGGCATGCTCGGAGACAAGATGCCGGCCCTGCCGCGAGGAGTCGCAACGCCCGAGCGGCGCATCGGGATAGAATGCCGGAAAGCTGCGGCCGCGGGGGCGCACGTGAACAGGAGACGGCAGATGACGACGACACCACACCCTGGAAACGCTCCCGGTCGGATGGAAACCAGCCGGCGCCCGCTCGCACTGGCGGTGATCGCCGTGATCGGCGCCACGATGTTGGCGTGTGCCGCGCCCGACGGCGGTGGGGGCGGCGGCCTGACGGTGCGCCTGTCGATCGCGACCGGCGGCACCGGCGGCGTCTACTACCCGTACGGCGGCGGCATCGCCAAGGTAATCAGCGACAACGTGGAGGGCGTCGAGGCGACCGCCGAGGTGACGGCCGGCACGGTCGACAACCTGAAGTTCATCGCCAACCGGTCGGCGGACCTGGCGTTCGGCCTGGCCGACTCCATCGACGACGCCGCGAAACAACGCGGCGTGTTCGCGGATTTCGGCGAGGTGCCGATGCGCGGGCTCGCGGTGCTCTACGACAACTACAACCACCTCGTCTCGGTCACCGCGACCGGCATCGAGACGGTCGCCGATCTCAAGGACCGCGTGGTCTCCACCGGTGCTCCCGGCAGCGGCACCGAAGTGAGCGCCTTTCGCATCCTCGAGGCGGCGGGCGTGAATCCCCAGACCGACATCACCCGGCAGAGCCTCGGCGCGGCACAGTCGGTGGACGCCATCAAGGACGACAAGATCGACGCGTTCTTCTTCAGCGGCGGGCTGCCGACCGGCGCCATCCTCGACCTGGCCTCCACCCCCGGCCGCACGATCAAGGTGGTGCCGAACGGCGGGACGCTGCCGACCCTGCAGGAGCAGTACGGCTCGCTCGTCTACCACAACTCCCCCATTCCGCCGACCGTCTACCCGGGGATGGAGGACACGGTGACCGTCGTGGCGGTCTCGAACGTGCTCGTGGTCCACGCGGACATGGACGAAGAGCTGGCCTACGATCTGACGCGGGTCCTGTTCGACCACCACGAGGAGCTGGCCGCGGTGCACCCGATGGCCGCCATCCTGACCATGGAGACCGCGACCGCCGGCTCGCCCATTCCGTTCCATGACGGCGCGATCCGCTACTACCAGGAACGGGGCGCCTGGTCCGAGTGACGACACCCGACTCGCCGGCCGCGGCCTACGACGACCCCGAAGCGGATGTCCCGACCCGCAAGCTGCAGGGTTGGACGGCGACACTGGTCACCGTGCTGGCCACGGGGCTGTCGCTGTACGCCCTGTACTGGGTGGTCGGCATCGTCCAGCCGCAGATCTACCGGGTCAGCTTTCTCCTCGTCACCCTCGTCCTGACGTTCCTCGTCTTTCCGGCCCATCCCCGCTGGCGGCCGCGCGTCATGTGGATGGACTGGGCACTGGGCGCCGCCGCGGTCGCGGCGCTCGCCTGGCCGGTCATCGACTTCGATCAGTTCGTCTACCGCGCCGCCACGCCGCTGACCATCGATCTCGTGCTCGGCGTGGTCACGACCCTGCTGGTCCTGGAGGCCACGCGCCGGACGGTCGGCCCGATCCTGCCGGTGACGGCGGTCGTGTTCCTCCTCTACGGCTACTACGGACCGTACCTGGAACTGGTGGGCCTGGAGCTGTTCGCACACCGCGGCTACGACGCCGCGCGCCTCGTCGGCACGCTGTACATGACGCTGGAGGGCATCTTCGGCGTGCCCCTGAACGTGTGCGCCACCTTCATCATCCTGTTCACCATCTTCGGCGCCATCCTGGCCAAGTCGGGCGCCGGGCCGTTCTTCATCAACTGGACGATGGCGGCGTTCGGGCGCTCGGAGAGCGGGGCGGGGCCGGGCCGGACGGTCACCCTGTCGGGGTTCCTGCTCGGCACGGTGTCGGGCAGCGGCGTCGCGACCACCGTGACCCTCGGCGCCGTGGTCTGGCCGCTGCTCCGGCGCGCGGGCTTCTCGGCCGAGGTCGGCGGCGGCATTCTGTCGGCCAGCGGCATCGGGGCGATCATGGCGCCGCCGATGATGGGCGCGGCCGCGTTCCTCATCGCCGAGTTCCTGCAGATCACCTATCTGCAGGTGATCGTCATGGCGATCGTCCCCGCCGTCCTCTACTACTTCTCTATCGTGCTGATGATCGAGGCCGACTCCCGCCGGCTGGGGACGAAGGCGGTCACCGTCGACGTTCCGTCGGTGGGCGAGCTGACGCGCCGCTACGGCTACCAGTTCCTGCCGCTCATCGCCATCGTCGTGCTGCTGGTGAGCGGGATGACGCCGTTCCGGGCCGTCTTCCTGTCGACGCTGCTGGCGGTCGGGCTCAGCTTCATCCGGCGAGAGAACGCGCTCTGGCCGCGCCGGCTGGTGGAGGCGCTCGAGGCGGGCGGGCGCGGGGTGCTGTCGGTCGCGGCGACGACGGCGACGGCGGGGATCATCGTCGGGGTGGTGACGCTCACCGGCCTGGGCCTCAAGCTGTCGGGCATCATCGTCGATCTCGCGGGCGGCAACATCTTCCTGACCGTCGTCTACGCGGCCGTCGCGGTCTGGATGCTCGGCCTCGCGGTCCCGGTCACCGCCTCCTACATCATCGCGGCGGTCATGATCGCCCCGGCGCTGACGCTGGTCGGCGTGCCCGACTTCGCCGCCCACATGTTCATCTTCTACTACGCGGTGCTCTCCGAGGTCAGCCCGCCGACGGCGCTCTCGCCGTTCGCGGCCGCCGCCATCACGGGCGGCAATCCGTTCCAGACGATGATGCTGACCTGGAAGTACACGCTGCCCGCGTTCCTCGTGCCGTTCGCGTTCACGGTCAGCCCGGAGGGCGCCGGCGTCCTGCTGCAGGCGCCGCTCGCGGACATCGTCCGGACCGTCGGCACCGCGGTCATAGGCGTCAGCGCCCTGGCCATGGGCCTCGGCGGCTGGCTGCGGCAGGCCGCGAACCCGGTCGAACGGGTCGTCGCGGTGGCCGGGGGCCTGCTGCTCTTCTACGCGACCACCGTGACGGATATCATGGGACTGGTGCTGTTCGGCGCGGCCATCGCGCTGCATCTGGTTAGAACCCGCTGAGATAATCCCGAAGGTCGAGGTAACACCATGAGATCAAGCATTCGCCTGACGGCGCTCGCCGTCGTGTTCGCCCTGCTGCTCGTTCCCCAGACCCTGCTCGCGCAGGGACTCGAACGCGTCAGTCCGGAAGAAGTGGGCATGTCGTCGGAGCGGCTCGACCGGCTGAGCCTGGCGCTCGAGAGCTACGTCGACGAGGGCCGGCTGGCCGGCGCGGTCACCATCGTGGTCCGCAAGGGCAAGATCGCCTACCGCGAGGGCATCGGCTACCGCGACGTCGAGGCGCAGGCGCCGATGCCGTCGGACGGAATCTTCCGCATCGCGTCGCAGACCAAGGCGCTGGCCAGCGTGGGGGTCATGCTGCTGCAGGAAGAAGGAAAGCTGCTGATCACCGACCCGGTCGGCAAGTACCTCCCGGCGTTCGCCGAGACGACCGTCGCCGAGCGGAACGACGAAGGCGGCTACGACGTCGTGCCGGCGCGCCGACCGATCACCATCCGCGACCTGCTGACCCACACCGCCGGCATCAGCTACGGCATGGGCCTGCTCGCCAACCGCGGGCCGGCCGCCGACGCGTGGGCGGAGGCGGGCATCACCGGCTGGTACTTCGCCGACCGCGACGAGACGGTGGGCGAGACGATGGCGCGCCTGGCGAAGCTGCCGATGGACGCGCATCCCGGCGAGCGCTGGATCTACGGTTACAACACCGACATCCTGGGCGCGATGATCGAGGAGATCAGCGGCCAGACGCTCGGCGACTTCCTGAAGGAGCGGCTGTTCGACCCGCTCGGGATGAGCGACACGCACTTCTTCCTGCCGGAAGGCAAGCTCGGCCGGCTGGCCACCGTCTATTCGTCGGTGGACGGCGGCAGCCGCTTTGAGCGCGCGCCCGACCCGGGCCACATGGTCGGTCAGGGGCACTACGTGAACGGCCCGCGCAAGGCGTTCTCGGCAGGCGCCGGGGTGCTGTCGACCGCCACCGACTACGCCACGTTCCTGCAGATGATGCTGAACGGCGGCGAGCTGAACGGCACGCGCATCCTGTCGCGCAAGACGGTCGAGTCGATGATCTCCGACCACCTGGGCGACATCCCGTTCCGCAACGGCCAGGGCTTCGGCCTCGGCTTCTCGATCACCAACGACCCGGCGGCCGGCGGCCTGCCCGGCTCGGTCGGCGAGTTCGCATGGGCCGGCGCCTACCACTCCGTCTACTGGGTGGACCCGAAAGAGGAGATGGTGGTGGTCTACCTGACGCAGATCATCCCGGCCATCAACCTGGACGATCAGCAGAAGGTGCGGTCGCTGGTCTACCAGGCGATCGTCGATTGAGGCATCGCGCGGATTCGTGGGCGGGCCGGCCGGCGGCTCCGGTCGCTCCGCTCCCCACGATGAGCAAGTGCCTCGGCCGGCCCTCGAACGGCGGAACGGTCCGGTCGCCGGTGGTCTCTACCACGCCTATCCGGCGGGTCGGCGACAGTGGGATCGAGACACCGGAAGCGAAGGAGCAACGTTGACCAAGGACGATCTGATCGAGAAGCTCAACGGCGACCTCGCCGACGAGCTCGGCGCCATCATCCAGTACATCGTCTACGCCGCCCGCGCCACCGGGCCGTACCGGCCGCAGCTCTCCCAGTTCTTCCTCGCGGAAGTGGCCGACGAGCAGATGCACGCGCAGTTCCTCGCCAACAAGATCGTCTCCCTCGGCGGCAGGCCGACCACCGCGCCCCGCGACGTATCCCTGCCCGAGGGCAACCGCGCGATGCTCGAAGCGGTCGTGGAGGCCGAAACGCACGCCATGAAGGGCTACACCACGCGGGCGCAGGAGGCCGATGCCTACGGCGACAAGGGCCTCGCCGTACAGCTCGAGGACTTCATCCGCGACGAGAGCAGCCACTTGGAGGAGACGGAGCGGATCCTGCGGGACTGGCCGCTGTAGGACGTCATTCCCAGTTCCGCTCCGGTGCCATTGGCTCGCCCGCCACGGCGTTCTGCCGTGCGGTTCGGGACAGCCGCCGGCAACCAGCCATCGTCACCCACGACCGCCGCCACTTCGACCGCGTCGACGGTCTCGAGGTCGTCGACTGGCACGGTTGAGCGCCGGAACGGCGCGGTCAGACCCGCGTCAGCTTCCGGAACCGGATGCGGTGCGGCTGGTCGGCGGCGCGCCCGAGCCGGCGGCGCCGGTCCGCCTCGTAGTCGGCGTGGTTGCCGGCGAACCAGACCACCTCGCTGTCCCCCTCGAAGGCGATGATGTGGGTCGCGATGCGGTCGAGGAACCAGCGGTCGTGGCTGACCACCACGAGGCATCCGGCGAACTCGACCAGCGCGTCCTCGAGGGCGCGCAGCGTGTCGACGTCGAGATCGTTGGTCGGCTCGTCGAGCAGCAGCAGGTTCGCGCCGCCCCGCAGCAGCTTCGCCAGATGCACCCGGTTCCGCTCGCCGCCCGACAGCGTGCCCACCTTCCGCTGCTGGTCGGTCCCGCGGAAGTTGAACCACGAGACGTAGGCGCGCGAGGCGACGGTGCGCTTCGCCAGGGTGATTTCGTCCTGCCCGTCCGAGATCGCCTCCCAGACCGTTTGCTCCGCATCGAGCTCGCGGCCCTGGTCGACGTAGCCGACCTGCACGGTGTCGCCGAGCCGAATCTCGCCCGCGTCGGGCTCCTCCTCGCCGGTGATGAGCCGCAGCAGCGTCGTCTTGCCGGCCCCGTTCGGCCCCACCACCCCGACGATGCCGGCCGGCGGCAGCGTGAACGACAGCCCGCCGATGAGCGCGCGGTCGCCGTAGCCCTTGATGACGTCGGTCGCCTCGACCACCACGTCGCCAAGTCGCGGGCCCGGCGGCACGTAGATCTCGACCGCGTCGATCTTCTGTGCGGTGTCCTCGGCGAGCAGGCGTTCGTAGGCGTTCAGCCGCGCCTTGCCCTTCGCCTGCCGGGCGCGCGGCGACATCGCGATCCACTCCAGCTCGCGCTGCAGCGTGCGGCGCCGCTTCGCCTCGTGCCTCGCCTCGACATCGAGCCGCTGCTGCTTCTGGGCCAGCCAAGACGAGTAGTTGCCCTCCCAGGGAATCCCGGCCCCGCGGTCGAGCTCCAGAATCCATCCGGCCACGTTGTCGAGAAAGTACCGGTCGTGGGTGACCGCCACCACCGTCCCCGGGTAGTCCGCCAGGAAGCGCTCGAGCCAGGCGACCGACTCGGCATCCAGATGGTTGGTCGGCTCGTCGAGCAGCAGCAGATCCGGTGACTGCAGCAGGAGCCGGCAGAGAGCCACCCGCCGCCGTTCCCCGCCCGACAGCGTCGTGACGTCGGCCGAGCCGGGCGGCAGGCGCAGCGCGTCCATCGCCATCTGGACACGCGAGTCGAGATCCCAGGCGCCGAGGGCGTCGATCCGGGTCTGCAGCTCGCCCTGCTCCTCGAGCGCTTCCTCCATCTCGAGCGATCCCGGGCCGCTCGAGGCGAGGTCGCTCGCGATCTGGTCGTAGCGCTTGAGAAGCGCCCGCATGTCCCCCACGCCCTCGTTGACGTTGCCCGAGACGGTCTTCGACGGATCGAGCCGCGGCTCCTGCGGCAGGTAGCCGACCGAGAGCCCCTGGGCCGGGAACGCCTCGCCGTCGAACTCGGTGACCTCCCCCGCCATGATGCGCAGCAGGGTGCTCTTGCCCGCGCCGTTAGCGCCGAGCACGCCGATCTTCGCGCCGGGCAGGAACGACAGCCAGATGTCCTCGAGCACGGTGCGGTCCGGGGGATAGCGCTTGCCGAGCCCCTTCATCGTGTAGACGTACTGTGGCGGCATGGTTCTGGGATCCTAGCAGTCCGCCGCCATTGCCAACGCGGGCCGCCGCGTCCGACAATGGCGCGCAGGAGGTGTCCCATGCGTGCCATCGCATCCCTGCTGCTCTGCCTTGCGCTCGCCGCGGCGGCGCCGACCGCCCAGGGCGAGTCCGACGACACGCTGGAGATCTACATGGTCGACGTGGAGGGAGGCGAGGCCACGCTCTTCGTGGCGCCGTCGGGCGAATCGATGCTCTTCGACACCGGCTGGCCCGGCTTCGAGGGCCGCGACGCCGACCGCATCGCGGCGGCGGCGGCCGATGCCGGGGTGACGCGCATCGACTACCTGGTCGTGACCCACTTCCACGGCGACCACATGGGCGGCGCGCTGCAGCTCGCCGAGCGGCTGCCGATCCGCAACTTCATCGACCACGGGACCACCGTCGACGAGGGCGAGAACCGCCTGGCCGCCTTCCGGCTCTACACGGACCTGCGCAGCGGCGGCGCGCACCGGGTCGTGGCCCCCGGCGACCGTCTGACGTTGGGCGACCTCGACGTGGTGATCATCGCCTCGGGCGGCGCCGTGCTCGACGCCCCGCTCGACGGCGCCGGCGGCGCCAACCCCTACTGCGAGGGCTTCACCTTCCACGGCGAGGACATCACCAGCCGCTACGGCAACGCCGAGGACGACCAGTCCATCAGCACGTTCGTCGGCTTCGGCGCCTTCCGCAGCGTCATCATGGGCGACCTGAACTGGAACAAGGAACACCCGCTGATGTGCCCGGATGACCGGATCGGCCCGATCGATCTGTACCTGGTCTCGCACCACGGCTCGGAGACCTCCGGCTCGGAGGCGCTGGTCTACGCCATCGCGCCGCGAGCGGCCATCATGAACAACGGCCCGCGCAAGGGCGGCGCGGTGCAGACGTTCGAGATCCTGGCCGCCGCCGACAATCCCCCGGAGCTCTGGCAGAACCACTACTCCATCCCGGGCGGCGAGGCCCACAACCGGCCCGAGCAGTTCATCGCCAACCTGGAAGAGGACACCGAACTGGCCGACGGCCGCAGGTTGCACATGGGAACGTCCCACTGGATCCACGTCTCGGCCCGCCGCGACGGCTCGTTCACGGTGACGAACAGCCGCAACGGGTTCAGCAGGACCTACGGACCGCGGGAATAGCGACGCCCTTCGTCAGCTCCCGTCGCGCTCCAGGCGCTCCTGCAGCCTCGCGAGCGCTGCGCGCGTCCGGTTGAGCTCCGCCATGAGCTCGTCGCGCGTCGGCGGGGCCTGCAGGTCCTGCAGCCGTTCCTGCTTCGCCTCGTCCAGGCTGTTGATCACCACGGCGATGAAGAGGTTGATGACGACGAACGTCCCGACCACGACGAAGCTCACGAAGTAGACCCACGCCCACCAGTGGTGCTCCAGGGCCGCATACATGATGTCGGTCCAGTCCTCCAGGGTGACGATGCGGAAGAGGGACAGGAGGGAGATGCCGAGCGTGCGCCAGTGCGTCGGATCGATCTCGTGGAACAGGTGGTAGCCGGCGACGCCGTAGACGTAGAAGACGATCGACATCAGCGCGAGCACGTTGAACATGCCCGGCACCGACCGGATCAGGGTGGCGACGATCAGCCGCAGCCCGGGCAGCGCCGACACGAGGCGCAGCACCCGGAACAGGCGGGCGAGGCGGGCGAGCGTCGCCAGCTCGCCGGTGTTGGGCAGCAGGCTGACGACGATGACGGTGAAATCGAAGATGTTCCAGCCGTCCCTGAAGTAGTTCCCCACGCGCGGCCACTTCGCCGCCATCTTGATCAGCGCCTCGACCACGAAGATGGCCAGGAAGGACTGGCTGACGGTCTCGAACAGGGGGCCGTAGGCGGCGGACAGCGCCGCCGAGGTATCGAGACCGATGACGACGGCGTTGATCGCGATAACGGCGGTGACGCCGTGCCGGAACCAGGCAGCGGCCACCGCGCGATCGGCCCAGGCGACGAGCGGATTGGCAGCCCGGAACGGGACGTCGGTGGAGCTCACGAAGCGTCGCTCCGGCGGATGAGCGGTCGGGACACTGGACGTTGCGATCTACTCGGGCGTGAGAACGGTGGCGCCACTGACCGTCACGGTCTACTCGAGCGTGAAGTCGGCCTCGACGGTCCCGCCGGCCGTCACCGTGACCTGCCGGGTGGCGCCCTCGTAGCGCTCGTGCCAGACGGTGAGCTGGTAGGCGCCGGGCGGGACCCCGGTCAGCTCGAAGGTCCCGTCCGAACCGGTCACGGTTCCGAGATCGTCGGAGACGTAGACCCAGCCCCGCATCCAGCCGTGCGAGTCGCACTCGATGCGCACGGGTCCGGGACGCCGGAACGGCCGCTGAACCTCCAGGCCGGGAAACGGGATGGCGATGTTGAACAGCGTGCGCTGCCGGTCGTCGTAGGCGTGCGTCGAGTGGAGCGTGTCGTCCTGGCTCCTTATCGTGACCACCGTCCGGGTCGGCAGCACCTGCACGCGCGGGACGAAGTAGCAGCCGGCGTTGTCGATCGACGCGTCCGAGGGCCGCTCGCTCCAGGGCACGCCGGCGACGAGGACCACCGCGTTGGCGAGACCGCCCGACGCATCGACGACCACCGCCTGGTCCTCGACCTCGGTGCCGCAGACCGCCTGGTCGCTGGTCACCGCGACCATCCGCGGCTCCGGCGGATCGGTCAGCACGACCCGGCCGACTATCGATCCGTGCGCCTGTCCCGCACCGCCCCCGGCAACCGGCACTGCCGGCGATGCGGCGAGGACGGTCGCGACCAGCGCGGCACCGACGACAACCGCGCCCAACCCCGACACGCTCCGTACACGCACTCGATTGCGGCGATCCATATGCAGCCTCGCGCCCCCCTTCGAACCGAAGAATCAATCCTACACGTACCCCATCGGCAGCCGGGCGGCTGGCGAGGGCAAGCAATCGTCCGGCGGTAGACGGGGCCCGAATCGCGCGGCCGGTGCACGGCCGCCGGGCCGCCAGGGGACGGATCCGTCGGCGCGTCGGGACGATGGGCACTATCGGAGGATGGGCCGCGGCGCCGTGATGCCGGCGGAGGGCGTCGACCTGTGACACCGGAGAAGGCCTTCGCGCGGCGCCTCGCGGCGCCCTACAGACCGCCCCGGCCGTGCCCCGCCGCCACCTCGACTGCGGCCGGCTCGGGTGTGAAGTCCTCGCCGGGGTTGATGAAACGGTTCCGTTCGAGACCGTACTGCTTGTCGTAGAGCTGCTTGTAGCGGCCGTCGAGCACGAGCAACTCGTCGTGGGTGCCGCGCTCGACCACCTCGCCCCCTTCGAGCACGAGGATCTGGTCGGCGCTCTGGATGGTCGACAGCCGATGGGCGATGACGAAGGTGGTCCGGCCGCGGCGCAGGGCGCGCAAGCCGTCCTGGATCATCGCCTCGCTCTCGCTGTCCAGGCTGGAGGTCGCCTCGTCGAGGATGAGCAGGCGCGGGTTGGCGAGGATGGCGCGGGCGATGGCGACACGCTGCCGCTGGCCGCCGGAGAGCTTGACGCCGCGCTCGCCCACGATGGTGTCGTAGCCGTCCGGAAAGCCGGCGATGAACTCGTCGCAGTGGGCGATGCGGCTGACCTCGCGGATCCGCTCGACGGTCGCATGCGGGTTGGCGAAGCCCAGGTTCGCGCGGATGGTGCCGTCGAAGAGGAAGTTCTCCTGCAGCACGACCCCGAGGCGCGACCGGTAGTCCTTCAGCCGGATCGACTCCAGGTCGCGGCCGTCGACGAGAACCCGCCCCGCGGTCGGCCGGTTGAACGCCATGATCAGGCTGATCAGCGTGCTCTTGCCCGAACCGCTGGACCCGACGAGCGCGGTGGTGGTGCCCGGCGCCGCGGCCAGCGAGACGCCCTTCAGCACCGGCACGTCCGGCTCGTACTCGAACCATACCCCGTCGAGCCGCACCTCCCCCGCGAGGGATCCGAGCTCCTCGCGCGCCTCGTCCTCCTGGTCCTCGGTCGCCATCTGCATGATCTCGCGGATCCGGTCCAGGCCGGCGAACGCTTCCGTGATCTGCGTCCCGATCGACGAGATCTGGATTACCGGCGCGATGACGAGGCCGGTGAAGAAGATGTACTGGAGGAGCTGGCCTTCGGACCACGCCCCGCTCATCAGCGCGCGTCCGCCCAGCACGATCATCAGGGCGCCGATCAAGCCCATGACCAGCGTCGAGACGGACGTGACCGCCGACACCCCCGTGACCGCCTTGGCGACGTTGCGGAACAGCCGGTGCGCGCCGTGGGCGAAGACGATCTGCTCCCGCTTCTCGACGCCGTAGGCCTTCACGATGCGGATGCCGCCGAGGGTCTCTCCAAGCCGGCCGGTGACCTCGGCGTTGATCTTTCCCCGCTCGCGGAAGACCGGGCGCAGCCTGGAGAAGCCGAACGCCATCGTGGCGCCGAAGAGCAGCAGAATGAGGAGGGTCAGACTCGTGAGCTGCCAGTTCAGGTAGAAGAGCCACGCGAGCGCGATCGACGCCGTGAGGAGTCCGCCGGCCAGTTGGACCAGCCCGGTCCCGACGAGGTTCCGGATCCCCTCGGCGTCGGTCATCACGCGCGAGATCAGAATCCCGGTCTGCGTGGAGTCGAAGTAACGGATCGGCAGGCGCGAGACGTGGGCCATGACCCGCTTGCGCATCTCGGTGATCGCCCGTTGCGCGGCGACGCCGAGCACCTGCGAGAGGCCGAAACCGGTGGCCGACTGCACGACCGAGGCCACCAACCCGACGCCGGCCAGCAGGAACAGCTCGTCGATCCGGCCATTGGGAACGACGTCGTCCACGATGTAGCCGACCATCGCGGGCACCACGAGCCCGGCCAGACGGCTGACGAAGATCAGGACCAGCCCGAGTGCGAGCCGATAGCGATAGCGCCTCAACAGCGCGCGCGCCTCCGCCCAAGCGCCCGGCGTCAGCTTGCGCTTCTTCTCCGGCGTGGCGGACCGCTCCTTCACCCCTGCCCCGGCCGCCTTCTTCGCCATGGGTTCGTTACGGGTGGTCATGACCTCCATGGTAGTAGACTTCCGCCGTGACCCTGCTTGCGCGCCGGATCATCCACGTCGACATGGACGCCTTCTACGCGTCGGTCGAGCAGCGTGACCGGCCGGAGCTGCGGGGACGGCCGGTGGCGGTCGGGGGCAGGCCCGAAGGTCGCGGCGTGGTCGCCGCAGCCAGCTACGAGGCCCGCACGTTCGGGGTGCGCTCGGCGCTGTCGATGGCCAAGGCGGTGCGGCTCTGTCCGGAGCTGATCGTCGTGCCGCCCGACTTCCGCAAGTACCGCGACGTCTCGCGACAGGTGTTCGACCTCTACCGCACCGTGACGCCGGCCGTCGAGCCGCTGTCGCTCGACGAGGCCTACCTCGACGTGACGGACAACGCGTGGGGCGAGCCGCTCGCCACCAACGTCGCGAAGCGTCTCAAGGCGCGGATCCGGGAAGAGACCGGCCTGACCGCCTCGGCCGGCGCCGCCCCCAACAAGTTCCTGGCCAAGATAGCCTCCGCCTGGCGCAAGCCCGACGGACTGACGGTGGTGGCTCCGGAGCGGCTGGAGAGCTTCCTGCAGAAGCTGCCGGTGGACGCCCTGTGGGGCGTCGGACCGGTGACGGCGCGCCGGCTGCGGGCGGCCGGGATCGAGAAGCTGGTCGACGTCCGGACCGGCGACGACGAGACCCTGCACGGCCTCGTCGGACGCCAGGCGGACTGGTTGAAGCGGCTCGCGCAGGGCATCGACGAGCGGCCGGTGGTCAGCGACCGCGAGCGGAAGTCCCGCAGCTCCGAGCACACCTACGCCGAGGATCTCCGGGAGATCGACAGGATTCGCGCGGAGATCGACCGCATGGCGGCCGGGGCCGCCGACTGGCTGCAGCGGGCCGAGACCGCGGCCCGGACCGTGACCCTCAAGGTGCGCTACAACGACTTCAAGACGGTCACCCGCAGCGACACGCGGGCGGTCGCCACCGTCGACGCGGCCGACATAACGCGCCGGGCGCGGGCGCTGCTCGACCGTACGGACGCCGGCCGCCGGCCCGTCAGGCTGCTCGGCGTGGGCGTGCACGGACTGCGGCCACGGGCCGCTACTGAGAACGCACGCGAGCCGCTGCTGTGGGACGTGGCGACCGGGGCATGAGAGAGCGACAGGCATGACACTCGGAGAGCTGGGCTGGGACGACGGCTTCGCCGCATCGTTCGACGCGCTCGGAGACCGCGGCCTCGTCCCGGCGCGGGTCGGGATCGAGCACAACCACTTCTATCGCGTGTTGACCTCCGGGGGCGAGCTGGTGGCCCAGGCGGCCGGTCGGCTCCGGCACCGGGCGGCCGGTCAGGACGACCTCCCGGCGGTGGGCGACTGGGTGGCGATCCGCGTCAACCGCCACGACGGCGCCGGCACCATTCGCGCCATCCTGCCCCGGCGGAGCAGCTTCGCCCGCAAGGCGGCCGGCGACCCGACCGCCAAGCAGGTGGTGGCCGCCAACATCGATGTCGTGCTGGTGGTGGCGGGACTCGACGGCGACTTCAGCCCGCGCCGCATCGAACGCTACCTGGTGGCGGCGGCCGACAGCGGCGCGCGGCCCGTCGTGGTGCTGAACAAGGCCGACCTGGAAGAGAACGTGGCGTCCTGCATGGCCACGGTGCGCGCGGCAGCGCCGGACGTCCCGGTCCACGTGACCTGCTGCAAATCCGGCCTGGGTCTGGACGACCTCCGTACCTATCTCGCGCCGGGCCGGACGGTGGCCCTGCTCGGCTCGTCCGGGGTCGGCAAGTCGACCATCATCAACCACCTGCTCGGCGAGCCGCGGCAGAAGACGCAGGCGGTCCGCGCAGCCGACAGCCGGGGCCGGCACACGACCATCCACCGCGAGCTCATCGCGGCGCCGGGCGGCGGCATCATCATCGATACGCCGGGCATGCGCGAGCTGCAGCTCTGGGACAACGACCGCGCGCTCGAGGATGCGTTCGCCGAGATCGACGCGCTCGCCGCCGACTGCCGGTTCCGGGACTGCCTCCACCGGCAGGAGCCGGGGTGCGCGGTCCGCGCGGCGGTCGACGCCGGCCGCCTGCCCGCCATCCGCCTGACGCACTACCTGCGTCTCCACGACGAACGGGCGCACCTGGTTCGGCGGCGCGACGAGCTGGCGCGTCTCGAAGAGAAGAAACGCACCCGGGTCATGCACCGCGCGATGCGCAAGATGTACACCTGATCCTGAAAGGACCCGCCATGTCTTCACGCCGCATACGCCGCCCGGCGTTCTTCGCCGCCGTGCTCGCGATCGCCGCGACCGGGATCGGCCTCGCCCAGGAGGAGGCGCCCCTCACGATCCGCGCCGGGCTCCTGATCGACGGCACGGGCGACACCCGGTCGAACGCGCGCCTCTTCGTGACCGGCTCGACGATCACGCGCGTGGACGGCCTGCGGGGAGCGGTGGACTACGACCTGTCCGAGCTGACGGTCATGCCCGGCCTGATCGACACGCACGTCCACCTGACGTCGCACTTCGAGGCCGGCGGCCGGCTGCACCAGGCGGGCAGCACGGAGACCCCCGCCCAGACGATGCTGTACGCGGTGGGCAACGCCTACCGCACCCTGCAGGCCGGCTTCACGACCGTGCAGAGCCTCGGCCACCCGCTCGACGCCGACCTGCGGGATGCGATCGACCGCGGCGACGTACCCGGTCCACGGGTATTGACCTCGTTGCGCGCGGTGACCAGCGCCACCGGCGATGTGGACGCCATCCGCGCCACCGTCCGGCAGCTCAAGGCGGACGGCGCCGACGTGATCAAGGTCTTCGCCTCGAGCAGCATCCGGGAGGGCGGGGTGCGGACGCTGAGCGACGAGCAGATCGAGGCGGCGTGCGACGAGGGCCGGGCGCAGGGACTGCGGGTCGCGGTGCACGCCTACGGCTCCGAGGTCGTCAGCTCGGTCATCCGCGCCGGGTGCAACTCGGTCGAGCACGGGAACCGCTACGACGACGAGACCCTCGCCCTGTTCGCCCGCCACGGGACCTTCCTCGGCTTCCACGTCGGGCTGCTCTGGGACAACTACGCGGAGAACCGCGAGCGCTTCATCGGCATCGGGAACTACACGCCGGAGGGCTTCGCGCAGATGAGCCGGGCCCGCCGCATCGGCATGCGCCGCTTCCGCGAGACCCTCCGGAACCGGGACGTGCAGGTCGTGTTCGGCACCGATGCCACGGCCGGCGCCCACGGCCGCAACGCCGAGGAGCTCGTCGTCCGCATCGACGAGGGCGGCCAGAACCCCATGGACGCCATCGTGTCGGCGACGTCGCTCGCCGCGCGCTCGCTCGGCCTGGGGGAGGAGATCGGCACCGCGGCGCCCGGGTTCACCGCGGACCTGATCGCCGTCGAGGGCAATCCGCTCGAAGACGTCACCGCGCTGCGGCGGGTCCGCTTCGTGATGCGGGACGGCGTCGTCTACCGTTACGAACCGTAGTAGCCGCACCCTTGCACATCCAACCGGGAGACTGCCATGAGCATCCTGCGATCCATTCTGCTGCCGTCGATCTCGCTGCTGCTGATCATGCCGTCCGTGACGGCCGCACAACGCCCCCCCGCACTACCCGACGGCGTGCTGCACGAGGCCGTCGATATCTGGAGCGAGGGCACGCGCATGGCGGGCGACCTCTACCGGCCGGCCGAGGCCGGCGACGCTCGACTACCCGCCATCATCATGAGCCACGGCTGGGGCGGCACCAAGGCGGGCCTGGCCCGCAACGCGATGCGCTTCGCCGCGGACGGGTTCGTGGTGCTGGCGTTCGACTACCGCGGCTGGGGCGAGAGCGACGGCAAGCTCGTGGTCATCGGCGACATGCCGGAGCGCGGCGTCAACGGGGAGGTGCAGGTCCTCGCGCGGGAGATCCGGCGTGTGGTCGATCCCATCGACCAGACTCTCGACATCCGGCGGGCGTTCGACTTCCTGGAGGGCGAGCCCAACGTCGCTGTCGATCGGCTCGGCTACTGGGGATCGAGCTACTCCGGCGCGCACGCCATCTGGGTCGCCGCCAACGAGCCGCGGGCCGCGTGCGCGGTCGGCCAGGTGGCCGCCGCCGACTCGCTCGACCTCGCCCGCACGTCGTGGAAGGACACGGGCATCGACATCGAGCAGTACGCCCGCGAGCAGGCGATCCGCCGCGCCCGCGGCGAGATCGCGCCGCTCCCGCAGGGCACCGACAAAGCGCCCAACCTGAACGGCTGGGCGCACCTCGACAAGGTCGTCGAGTACCGTCCGGTCGACGACGCGGGCCGCATCGACATCCCCCTGCTCGTCATCGACGCCGAGCACGAGGAGCTCTTCGACCGCCACCGGGCCGGCGAGCTGGCCGTCGCCCGCGCCAAGGAAAACGGCGCCCGCGCCGAGTACCGCGTCATCCCGGACATCACGCACTACGACATCTACCGCGAGGCGTTCGAGGAGTCCGGCGAGATGGCGCTGGACTGGTTCAACGGTTGCCTCAAGGACTGAGGCGCTGTCAGTGGACGGCGCCGGTGCCGCCCTGCTGCAGAAACGACGGGTCGGCCCCCATGCGGCGGATTGCCGCTTCCCACATGTCGTCGGGGCGCGTGTCGAAAACGATGTCGAGGTCGACGTCGGCGTGCAGCCAGGACGACGCGGCAAGCTCCGCGTCGAGCTGCCCTGCCCCCCACCCCGCGTAGCCGGTGAGCAGACGCGTGCGCGGCGGCGGCGGCGACTCCAGAAGCCGCCGCAGGAGTTGCGGCGACGTGGAGAGGAAGATCCCGTCGCATACGCGGACCGACTCGACCTCGCCGGGCTCGGCGCCCATCAGGATCCAGCCGCGTTCGGGCTCCACCGGACCGCCGATCCAGAGCTCCAGGTTGCTGCCGGAAGACACCGGCGGGGTCAGCCGGACGACATCGGACGCCGGGGTCGTCGTGCGTTGGTTGAGCACGAGGCCGAACGCGCCTCCCTCACCGTGCTCGCAGAGCAGGATGACGCTCCGCTGGAAGTTCGGATCGTCGAGCTGCGGCATCGAGACCAGCAGGGACGGGGCGAGCGAGGGAAAGGGCTTGTCGGGTTGGTTCATCGCGAGCGCCGGGGTCGAGTGCGGCGTCTATTCTCTCACGACCGGCGGTGTGGCAGCGGACGTCGGAGGGGCTCGTCGTCGCTGGTCTCCGCCGCCGGGACCGACGACCGCGCGGCGAGACGCCGGCGCGCCCAGCCGACGTGCTCCGCCACCAAGGGGTCTCCACGCGACGGCGTGCCGGTGGAAATGGGCTCGGCGAGCGCCGCCGCCGCCGTCGCCGTGGAGCTGTTGCCGAGCGCGACGGCCACGTTGCGTCGAAGTCCCTTCAGTCGGGCCCGCGACATGGCGCTGCGCTCGAGCAACGCCTCCAGGCGCTCGTCGGACTGCCTCCAGAGCGCCGAGAGCCGAGGCTGGTCCAGCTCCGGGGCCGGTTGCCACGCCGGGTCGTCCGACCGTACCGGCGCCGCGTTGTACGGACAGACTTCCTGGCAGATGTCGCAGCCGTAGACGCGCGTGCCGATGTCCGCGCGCCGCTCTTCCGGGATCGCGCCGCGGATCTCGATGGTCAGGTACGACAGGCAGCGCGTGGCGTCGAGCACGCCCGGCTCCGGGAACGCGCCGGTCGGACACGCATCGAGACACAGCGTGCACGTGCCGCACTGGTCCATCTGCGGCGCGTCGGGGTCGAGAGGCAGGCTCGTGATTATCTCCGACAGGAAGAACCACGAGCCCTGCTCCGGATTGATGAGGCAGGTGTTCTTGCCGATCCAGCCGAGTCCGGCGTGCTGAGCGTACACGCGTTCCTGCACCGGTCCGGTATCGACGTAGCAGCGAGCCTCGAAGGGCTCGCCGGCCGCTGCGCGCATCCGCTCGAGCAGAGCCTCGGTACGCCGGCCGACGACGTCGTGGTAGTCCGCGCCCCAAGCGTAGCGCGAGATGAGCGCGGCGTCCGGATCGTTCACCTCGATCGAGTAGGGGCGGTCGGTGTCGTAGAGCGTGCCCAGCGAGATGACGGAGAGCGCCGACGGCACCACCTCGCGCACGTCGGACCGCCGACGCGCGTTGCGAGCCAGGTACCGCATCTCGCCCCCGTAGCCGCGCTCGAGCCAGTCGTCGAGGAACCGGAGCTCCGGAAAGGCCTTCGCCGGGGCGATGCCGCACAGGTCGAATCCCGCTTGCCGCGCGAACGTCTTCACGTCGTCGGCGTTCATGCTCCACTCCCTGGCGGCGCGCCGGCCGAAGCTCAGAACACGAAGCGCAGGCCGAACTGCATCTCCCGCGCGTTCAGCGCGCTGAAGATGCGGCCGAAGTTGGGCGACCCGAAGAAGCGGTTCGGCAGGTCGAAGTTGGCGCGGTTGAGGACGTTGAAGACCTCCCAGCGGAACTCCAGGCGGCTGCCGTTGTCCAGCGGCCAGTTCTTGGCCAGGGCCATGTCCACGTTGGCGTAGCCGGGGGCGAAGACGGGGTTGCGGGGGGCGCTGCCGTAGGAGAAGGGCGCCTGCAGAGCGAACGCGCCGGTGTCGAACCAGCGCTCGACGGTGCGCTCGCCGCGCGGCAGGTTCGGGTCGCGCAGCATGTCCGGGCGCTGCGATGGTCCGGCTCCGATGTTGGCGCGGTCGTCGGTGATGTTCACGGTGAACGGCGCGCCGGACTGCACGGTGACGATGCCGTTGAGGCGCCAGTGGCCGAGCAGCCCCTCCCGCCAGCCGCCGGCGTTGCGCTGGAACGGAAGCTCGTAGGTGGCGCTGCCGACGAGCTGGTGGCGGTGATCGAAGCTCGACAGCGCGTTCTCTCCCGGAAAGATGTTGCGCACGTCCTGCGGCAGGTTCGACTCGAAGGCGGTCGCCCCCGGACTCGACGCGTCGTCCTTCGACTGCGAGAGCGTGTAGGCGACGTCGAATGCGAGGTCGTCGCGCAGGCGGCGGACCGTCTTGAAGGTCACCGCGTGGTAGATGGACTTGCCGTCGAAGCGGATCGCGCGAATCCCGGCGAGCTGCGGGACGGCCCGCCGCCCGCTGATCGAACCGGGGCCGGGCACCGGCACGTTGTGCACCGTCGAGTTGTCGGCGCCGATCGTGTACGACCCCATGTAGAACATCTCGAACGCCGTGCCGGGCCGGATTTCGGTCTGCACGCCGCCGCTCCAGGTCTGGGTGTACTCGACCTGGAAGTCGTAGTCCATGATGGACCCGCCGATGCTGCCGGTCGGCTCGGCGGCCAGGATCGACCCGGTGTCCCAGGCCGGCACGAACTGCCCCGCCGGCACGTCGACCTGCTTGAGGAAGAAGAACGGCAGGTTGCGCGCGAACGCCGTCTGGACGCTATAGGCCCACTGGTTGAGGAAGATGCCGTAGCCGCCGCGGACGACGGTGCTTCCGTCGTCGTCCGCGAGCCAGGCGAATCCGAGTCGCGGGGCGAAGCGCGTCTTGCTGGGCCGCAACAGGCTGCGGTCCCAGCCGGCCTCGGCCGAGGTCACCCACGGGATCGGGATCAGCGGGAGCAACTCGTTCGCGGCGGGCGAGATGTTGCCGGCCGCGTCGCTGGCGATGACGTAGCGCCCCCCCGGCACCGACACGTCGATCGTCGACAGGCGGTTGTCGACGTCCCGCATGTGCTGGTTGATTTCGTAGCGCAGCCCGATGTTCAGGGTCAGGTCGTCGTTGACCCGCCAGTCGTCCTGCGCGTACAGGTGCAGCCAGTTGGTTCGCGCGTCCTCGCTGCCGCGGCCGCCGATGCCCGAGCGCGCCTCGACCGGATAGCCGAGGAGGAAGTCGGCGAACGGATTCCCGCTGAAACGGCCGGTGTAGCGGAAGCGGCCGCGCGCCGTATCCGGGTTCTCGGGCCGGAACCGCAGGTGGAACCAGTAGCCGCCGAACTTCAGGTGGTGGGCGCCGCGATCGATCAGGAAGTTGTTGTAGAGCTCGAAGTGCTCGTTGCGCCGGAACACGAAGCTGGTCGGGTCGCCCATCGCGCTGTAGAGCCCCGCGGTATCGATCTGCGGGTAGCCGACGTCGCGCGGGTCGCGGGTGACCCCGAGCAACCCGGTGGACTGCGCGAAGTCGACGCCGCGGCGCAGGCTCTCCTGGCCGCCGTCGACGCTCATCCAGCCGAAGCGCGTCTCGTTGAGCATCGCCGTCCCGATCGTGCGCGTGTAGCTCGCGGCCAGGTTGCGCGTGCGGGTCGAGAGCGTGCGCCCGAAGCCCGGGATCAGCGCCTCCTGCTGCACGCTGGTGCCGAACGGCTGCAGATCGTGGGCGTCGAACGTGCTGAACCGCAGGAACATCTGGTCGCTCGCGCCGACGCGGTGATCCAGGCGGGCGCTGAACTGATCGACGTCGGACTCGGACCGCTCGACCGACGTCAGGTTCTGCACCTCGCCGCTCGCGTTCGGCAGCGGCACCTGCTCCAGGAAGGCGGCGGCGATCGGATCGATGCGGCCGGCGGGGATCCGGTTGCCGGCGAACGGGGACCCGCACGCCCCGGTGGCGGGGTCGCGGGTCAGCGGATCGCAGATCCGGTCGAGTCCCGTGAAGTCGCCGCCGCGGACCGCCGCCGACGGCACGGAGAAGGTCTTCGTCAGCGAGCGCGTGCTGCGCTGCCCTTCGTAGCTGAGAAACGCGAACGTCCGGTCCCGAACAATGGGGCCGCCGACGGTCCCGCCGAACTGGCCCTGGTCGAGCGGCGGTACCGGCTCGTCGCGCGGGGCGAAATAGTTGTGCGCGTCGAATCGCTCGTTCCGGACGAACGTGAACGCGCTGCCGTGGTACTGGTTCGTGCCCGCCTTGGTGGCGACGTTGATCAGCGCCGACGCCTTGCCGCCGAACTCCGGCGGGTACATCGACTTCTGGATCTTGAACTCCTGGATGGAATCGACCGAGGGGTTGATCACCAGGTTGTTGAACAGCTCGTCGGTCACCTTGACGCCGTCGAGCAGGTAGATATTGTGTCCGGCGCGCTGGCCGCCGATGTTGGGCAGCGGCCCGGCCTGCTGCAGCGCCGCGCCGCGCGTGCCGCCGGGCGGAATCACGACCGCGTCGCTGAGCTGTGCGAGCTGCAGGAACTGCCGTCCGTTCAACGGAATCTGCTCGACCTCGTGGCCGGCGATGACGTCGCTGATCTCGGCGTTGTTCGTCTGCAGCAGGGGTGCGTCGGCCGTGACCGTCACCTCTTCGCTCAGCGCCCCGAGCGCAAGCTCGAACGGCAGGTCGAGCTCGCGGCCGATATCCAGGAACACGCCGGTCCGCACGACGCGCCGGAACCCGGGCAGCTCGGCGGTGATCTCCCAGGCGCCGATCGGCAGCGACGCCATGAAGAAGCGCCCGTCCACATCCGTGACGCGCTCGACCGAGAAGCCGGTGTCGACGTGTGTCGCCACGATGGTCGCGCCCGGCAGGACGGCTCCCGATTCGTCGCGCACCACGCCGCCGAGACCGCCGGTGTTCGCCTGACCGGCGGCGGACGCCGCACAGGCGGCAAGCAAGAGGCCGAACAGGATCGGTCGGCCCGTTTTCGCTGCTGCACGCATCACCAAATCAGTCACGCCTCCCCCGCACCATCGTCGGTATGCTTCGCACCAGGTGAACTCTCCCTGTCGGAATCCTGGCCGGCGAATCATTGTAACGACTCGCCGCCGTCACCGGGCAAGCACCCGGACCGGGGCCCGCGCCCGGCAACCGACAGGATGCGCTCGGCCGTCCGTCGGCTCGCTCCTGCCGACCCGAGGCGCGCACGCACGCGCCCCAGCGCCGTCCGGGTCCGCTCGGCCCGTGGGGAGTCGGTGAGAAACGAGACGACCTCGTCCGCCACCGCGGCCGGGGTGAAGGCGTCCTGAATCAGCTCCGGCACGACCGGTTCGCCGGCGATCAGGTTGGCCATTCCCGCGTGCCGCACGTGCGAGAAGGTCTTGACGATGCGGTACGTCAGAGCCGACAACCGGTACACGATCACCATCGGCCGGCGGTGAATGGCGGTCTGGACCGTCGCGGTGCCGGACGCGGTGACCACCACGTCGGCGGCGGCCAGGACGTCGTCCGTGCGCCCCTCGCAAACAGCCGCCGCGCCCGAGTCGACCAGAGGGCCGACCGGGGCCAACAGCGCGTCGTCCAGGTTCGGGGCGCGCGCCACGACGAACTGCGCCGCCGGGATCCTCCTGCGCACGAGACCCGCAGCGCGCACGACATCCGGCAGAATCGCCCGCAGCTCGTTCGGCCGGCTGCCCGGAAGCAACGCCACCGTGGGCGCCGCCGGGTCGAGCTCCAGCGACCGCAGAAAGGCCGCCCTGTCCTCCGTCGCCCTCGACAGCTCCAGCAACGGGTGGCCGACGAACTCCACCGGAATGCCGGCCTCGCGGTAGAGCGCCTCTTCGAACGGGAAGATCACCAGCGCAAGGTCGACGAGGCGGCGCATCGTCTCGATCCGCCGCCGCCGCCACGCCCAGAGCTGCGGTCCGATGTAGTACACGACCGGGATGCCGAGCCGCCGTACCGCGGCCGCCACCCGGAAGTTGATCTCCGGAAAGTCCACCGCGACGAACACGTCCGGACGCTCGGCGCGGGCACGCGACACCAGCTCCCGGTACACGGCGTACGATCGGGGCAGCACCGCGAGCGCCTCCGACAGGCCGGTGGCGGCCAGCCCCCGGTAGTGGGCCACGAGCTCCGCCCCGCCGTCACGCAGATGGTCCCCACCGAGGCCGAAGACACGGGCGCCGGTATCCAGATCGCGAAGGGCGGCGCTCAACGCACCGGCATAGAGGTCGCCCGACGGCTCACCGCAGGAGATCAGGACCCTGGCCAACTGTTCGGGACCCTGGGACAGACGTCACGAACCCTCAGCGGCGGAACCGGGAGGCGCGTCGAAAATCGGCCGCCGTCAGGTCGAGGTCGGCCAGAGGCACCACCTCGATCCGGTCGAAGCCGACGCCGGAGAGGTCGCGCAGGAACACCGAGGCGTCGCCCACCAGCACCATCGACAGATTGCCGGGCTGTAGCCAGTTCTCGGCCACGCGCTCGATGTCGCGCACGGTGACGGCGTTGATGCGCTCCGGGAAGTTCTCGATCTCGTCCACGTCGAGGCCGTAGAGAATGGCCTCGAGCACCCGGGCGGCGATGGCGTTCGGCGTCTCGATGTCGATCGGGAAGCTGCCGGCCAGGTAGTCCTGTGCGCTCCGCAGCTCGCGCTCGCGCACGCGCTCGCGCCGCAGGCGGGCGATCTCGTCCACGGTGAGGCGCAGCGCCTCGGCGGTGGCGGACGACCGGGTGTCGGTCTTGGCCATGAAGTCGCCCGCGATCTGCTGTCCCGCGATGTCCGCGGAGGCGGCGTAGGTCAGCGACCGCTCGGTGCGCAGCACGCTACCGAGCCGGTTGCCCCCCTCGCCGCCCAGGATCTTGATCGCCACGTCGAACGCCAGGTAGTCGGGGTGCGCCCGCGGCAGGGCGGCGTGACCGGCGTGAATGACGGTCTGCACGGCTCCGGGCCTGTTGACCACGACGAGGCGCCGCGTCGGCGACGGGACGTTGTCGGCGGTCACCGCCGGCGGGAGGGGGCCTCGCCGCCAGTCGCCGAGGGCGCGCTCGACCCCGGTGAACGCCTCCTCCGCGGTTACGTCCCCCACAACGGCCAGTACGGCATTGTTGGGCAGATAGTGCGTGCGGTGGAATGCCACCAGGTTGCTGCGGGTTATGGTGCGGACGGACCGCGGCGTACCGCCCTGGGGCATGCCGTAGGGATGGAAGCCGTAGACCAACCGGTTGAAGACGACATTGGCGATGTATGCGGGATCGTCGTAGCTGACCTGCAGGCCCGACAGGACCTGGTTGCGCTGCCGCTCGATCTCGTCCGGCGCGAACGCCGGGCGCCGCGCCACGTCGGCAAGCAGATCGAGGGCGAAGTCGAAGCTGTCCTTCATCACGAGGACGTCGACGAACCCGAGGTCGCGGGCCGTGCCCGCGCTCAGGGCGCCGCCGATGCTGTCGATGGAACCGGCTATCTCCTGGGCCGTGCGCGTCGTCGTCCCCTGGTCGAGGAGTTGCCCGACGAGTGACGCGACGCCGGGCTGACCGGGCGGATCGGCGGCGGCGCCGGCCCGCAGGATCATCCGCACGTTCACCGCGGGCTGCTCGTGATGACCGACGTAGACGACCTGCAGGCCGTTGTCCAGGGACCGGATCTCGTAGTCCGGAAAATCGACGTGGCGCCGCAGGAGCGGCGGCGGCGGCTGCTCGGTCGGCCAGTCGATTCGCTGCGCGGACACCGGAGACGCGAGCCACGGGCCGCCCACGACCGCCGCCAGCACCAGCGCGCCGACCCGCGCTGCAAGCGCCCTCCTCATGACATGCCTCCCCGTCACCGTCATTGCCCGGTCCGCCGCGAGCCGCGCGGCAGGATGGTCAGCACCAGCCGGTTGTCGTCGCGCAGGTAGGTGCGGGCGACCCGCTGCACATCTTCGCGCGACACGTTCATGAAGATGTCGAACTCGGCGTCGGCCGTCGTCACGTCGTCGTGGATGACCTGCGCGTGGGCGAGGTGCATCCCCTTCTGCTCGACCGTGATCCGGCCGATCACGTAGTCGCGCGCGAACTGGTTCTTGGCGCGCTGCAGCTCGCCGTCGCCCGGCGGCTCGATCTTGGCGCGGTCGAGCTCGGCGATCAGGGCCGCGGCGACCGCTTCCGGCGTGCGCCCCGGCTGCACCAGGGCCACCGCGTAGAACAGGTTCGGGTCCTCGATGATGACGCCCTGGCCGAAGGCCGAGACCGCGACCTGCTGCTCGTAGACCAGACTGCGGTGAATCCGGGCGCTCTGCCCGTCCGACAGGATCTTCGACAGGATGTGCAGCGGATAGGCGTCCGGGTGCCCGTCGTAGGTGATGGGGTGCGCGACGACCACCGCCGGGAGCGGCCAGTTGTCGGCCTCCACCGTTACCCGGCGGCTCCGGGTCACGGGAGGCTCGCGCGGCAGGTTGCGCGGCACGGGCTTCGTCGCCTTCGGCACGCGGCCGAAGTAATGCTCGACCAACTGCAGCGCGTAGTCGGTCTCGAAGTCGCCGACGAGGGTCAGGGTGGCGTTCTCCGGGACGTAGTAGGTGTCGAAGAACTCCTGCACGTCCTCGATGGACGCCGCCTCGATGTCCTCCATCGAGCCGATCGTCTGGTGTTTGTAGGGATGGGTGGTGAACGCCTCGTCGTAGAGGATCTCGGACAGCAGGCCGAAGGGCTGGTTCTCGTACCGCCAGCGCCGCTCCTCCTTGACCACCTCGCGCTCCGAATCGAGCGTCCGCTGGCTGACGCGGAGCGTGGCCATCCGATCCGCCTCGAGCCAGAGCACGAGCGGCAGGTACTGCGCCGGCACCGTCTCGAAGAAGACCGTGACGTCCTCGGTCGTGTAGGCGTTGCCGGTCCCGCCGACGCTCGAGATCATCGACAGATGCTCGTCGGAGCGCACGTTCTGCGACCCCTTGAACATCAGGTGCTCGAACAGGTGCGCGAAACCGGTGCGGCCCGCCGGCTCGTCCTTCGACCCGACGTGGTACCACATCTGGAGGTTCACGATCGGCGTGGAGTGATCCTCGGACAGAATCACCGTCAGGCCGTTGTCCAGCGTGGTGATGTGGTAGTCGAACTTGGTCGGCCGCACCGCGGCGTCGACGGGCGCGGCGACGGCGGCAGCGGCGCCGAGGACCAACGCGACGAGGGCCACACACCGACGTGCACGATGGGTGGATCGCATGCCGCGATTATGTCACAGCGCCGCCGGCGCGCAGCCTGATCAGTCCACGACGAAGCGGAACTCCCAGCGGGTCCAGCGAATCGGACGCCGCACGAAGATGTCGGGGTCGACGCGCCGTTCGCGGCCGATCAGGATCTCGCCCGCGCCGGCGCTCCCCCGGAACCGGAGGCCGAGGTGCGCGGAGCCGCCGTACAGGTGCTCGCGCCCGAACATGCTCTCGTCGGTCAGCACCGCCGACCCGTCGAGCTCGGCGATGAGCGAGACGCGCCCGGTCAGCGGACGGAGCACGCGCAGGTGGGCGTTGGCCTCCTGCTCGTAGTCGACCTCCGAGCTGGTGATGGTGCCGAGCCACCGTCCCATCAGCGCGACGTCGAAGGCACCGAGGCGCAGGCGGTCCCCGTAGGACAGGCCGAGCATGTTCCAGGACGGCGAGCCGGGATGCTCCCGGTCGGCGCGATGGCGCGAGATGTGATGCAACGTGACGCCGAACTCGCCGCGCGGCAGGCGGGTGAACACGGACAGGTCCATGGTGTAGTTCGTCTGGGTCGGATCGATCGCGCGACGCTCTCCACCGACGCCCGTCTCCAGGTTGAAGAACACGTTGCCGCGCGCGAAGAGCAGGTCGAACACGTCCATGTCGACCCCGAGGTCGGTATCCCAACCGAACTGCTCCTCGCCGATGCCGGCCAGGCCGGCAGCCTGCGTGCGGACGTGGTAGCGGGTCAGAAAGCCGAGCTCGCGATCGGCGGTCTGCGCGGGCCGCGGCCCGCCGATGACCTGCGCGGTCACGGGCTGCCCCGGCAAGAACAGGATCGGAAACAGGAAGAGCAGGGCGACGACGGGACGGCGCGCCGAACTGCGGCGTTGCAGCCCCGAGCGGCGGACCGCGGAAACGGCGACCACGCCCGGCCGGGCCCGGCTGCTCGTCATCAACGCCGTCGAACCGCCATCCGCTCGACGAACGGCGCCAGGTAGTCCAGGCCGAGCTTGGCGGCGACGTCGCGCACGTGCCCCGCCCGCTCGTCCGGGTGCAGGTCGAGAATGCCGCGCAACTCCCCGAGCGGCTCGCTCGCCCGCGTGCGCCATTGCACGTGCGCGAGGCCGTGGCGGGCGCCGCGCCAGGCCAGCAGATGCCCGACGGCCAGGAACCCGAAGTAGTAGCCGATCACGTTCGGCCCGGGCACGAAGAACAGCAGGCCGAGGAGCAGGGCCAGGACCGACGAGGTGAACAGCCGCCGCAGGTGATGCTCGGCGTCGCGGCCCAACCGGCGGCGCGCGACCTCGAGGGCCTTGTCGCCGTCCAGGTCGGCCGGATGCACGAGCTCGAGGGCCGTCTGCTTGCGCAGATGCCACAGCAGGCGCCACTCGGCGACCGCCTCCGCCACCCAGCCGACGACCGTGTTGCGAATCCGTATCGGCCACGGCTGCTTCGCGGACGGATCCGCCGGCACCTCCGCCAGCCGCCGTGCCCGCCGCTGTTCCTGCGCCTCCGCCATCATCCGGCGGAACCGCGCGGAGAGCCGATCCCCGCCGGAACCCTCCTCCAGCGGATCGACATCCTCGCCCTCGGCCGATTCGCAGAACAGCTCGTACCCGGCGGATCCGAGCGGGACAAGATAGACGTCGGCGGGTCTCAAGGTCGAAACGATACCATCAGCGGGGTTGGCGGCGGGCGCGCCGGAGGCGGGCGCGGGCTGCGGGCCGAGCGTGTAAGCCCGGCGCGGAGCCGCGTCGTCTTCGATCACGGTCAACGGATCAACCATACCATCGACGCGGGCGATCGTGCAGCGTCCGCACGGCCGCACCGCGCGCAGTTTGGCACAAGCCGCGGAGCGGACTAGAATACGCGGGCGAGTTTCTGCTAGGAGTCTGCGCGGCGGAGAGTGGCGCCGTCGCAGACGACGCTGGCCCAGGCACGTCCTCTCCCGGACAACGATGACTCGAGGTCGCACGGCGCGACGGTGGATTCATGCGGCTCTGACGCTGCTGGGCGTCACCCTGGCGGTGGCGATGGCGGTGGTCTGGAACGGCGCCGCGGCCCAGGAGGAAGAAGGCCGGGAAGGCACAGCGGCAGTCGGACAGCTCGACGCCGTGCCGCCGGGAGAGCAACCGATCGCTTTCAGCCACGCCCGGCACGTCGAGCAGGCGGGCGTCGACTGCCAGTTCTGTCATGCCTACGCGCGGCGCGGGCCGGTGGCCGGGATCCCCTCGGTCGAACGGTGCGTCGGCTGTCACCGCAGCATCCTGACCGAACGGCCGGAGATCGTGAAGGTGCTCGACTATTGGGAGCAGGGGACCCCCATCCCGTGGATCCGGGTCCACGATCTGCCCGACTACGTCCGCTTCAGCCACAAGGCGCACGTCCGCACCGGCATCGACTGCGCCGAATGCCACGGCGACGTCGCGCGCATGGACATCGCCTCCCAGGTGGAATCGCTGTCGATGGGTTGGTGCGTCGACTGCCACACGGCGCGCGAGGCCTCCCGCGACTGCCTGGTGTGCCACTACTAGCCGTCAGGCTCGCAGACTGGATCACATGGTGAGTGAGACGTCCCCGGACCTCAGCCCATTGACGGAGACCGTGGGCCGCCGCACCTTCCTCAAGGTGCTCGGCGGTGCGGGACCGGCCGCGGCGGTCGCCGCGTGCTCCCCGGTGCCAACCGAGACCATCATTCCCTACGTCGTGCCGCCGGACGACGTCGTGCCGGGCGTGGCGACGTGGTACGCGAGCGTCTGCGGCGAGTGCCCGAACGGCTGCGGCACCCGGGTCCGCACGCGCGAGGGACGAGCAATCAAGATCGAGGGCAACCCGGCGCACCCGGGCAACCAGGGAGCCCTCTGCACGCGCGGGCAGGCGGCTCTGCAGGGGTTGTACAACCCGGACCGCTTCCGCGGCCCGCAGCGGCGGCGAACGACCAACGCCGCCGCCGGACAGTCGGTCTTCGAGCCGCTGGGCTGGGAGGAAGCCGAAACCGAGCTGGCCGAGCGCATCCGCGCCGTGGTCGAGGCGGGCAACGCGGACCGCATCGCGGTGGTCACGCCACTCCTGTCCGGTACCCTGGACGCCCTGGTCGACCGCTGGGCCGCGGCCGTCGGCGGAGCGCGCCGCCTGCGGTACGAGGCGTTCGCCTACGAGCCGTTGCGGGCCGCCAACCGCATCCTGTTCGACCACCCCGCGGTGCCCTCTCACGACTTCGGCCGCGCCGATCTGATCATCTCGTTCGGCGCGGACTTCCTGGAGACCTGGCTGTCCACCGTGAGCCAGTCCCGGGCGTTCGCCGACGCCCGGCGTCCGGAAAACGGAAGGACGGTGCGCACCGTCCACTTCGAACCGCGGCTCTCGCTGACCGCGTCGAGCGCCGACGAATGGATCCGCATCGAGCCGGGCGCCGAAGGAGCCGTGGCCGCGGCGATGGTGCGGACCATCGTGGAAGAAGGCAGGGTGCAGGCGGCCGGCATCACCGGCGAGGACCTCGCCCGTATCCGCGCCCTGGTCGCCGACTCGACGCCGGAGGCGGCCGCCGCGCGCAGCGGGGTGCCCGCGGGCCGCATCGTCCAGCTCGCACGGGCGTTCTCGGATCCGGGAGCGGGACCCGGCCGCACGCTGGCCGCGGGCGGCGGCGTCGCCGTCTCGGGTCCGGACGCCGCCGCGACCCAGGTGGCCGTCGGCCTGCTGAACCACGTCGCGGGCAACGTCGGCGAAACCGTACGGTTCGCGCAGGACGGCCTGTGGGACAACGCCTCGACCTGCGCCGACCTGCTCGACCTGGCCGGCGCCATGCGCGACGGGTCGATCGAGGTGCTCATTCTGCACCAGGTCAATCCCGTGCACACGCTGCCCGCCGCCGCCGACTTCGCCGGGGCGCTGGACGCCGTGCCTTTCGTCGCCGCGACGTCGAGCTGGCCGGACGAGACGACGGCACGGGCCGACCTGATCCTGCCGGCCCATACGCCGCTGGAATCCTGGGGCGACCACCGTCCGGCCGCGGGTCAGTACGGCCTGATGCAACCGGCGATGCGGCCGGTGTTCGACACGCGGCACCTCGGCGACATCCTGCTCGGGACGGGACGTGCGGCGCTCGCCGGCGCGGCGGAGGCAGGCGCCGGAACGCCGGACGATGCACCGCCCCTCCCCGAGGGAGAGTTCTACGACGTGCTGCGCGACGAGTGGCGCGCCATCAAGGCCGCGCTCGACCCGCCGGAAGAGCAGGCGAACGAGCCGGAGCCGACGGACGACACGCAGCCGCAGGATCCCGCCGCAGCCCGGCGCGCGGCGGCTGCAGCCCGGCGCGCGGCGGCCGCAGCCCGGCAGGCGGCCGAGGCCGAGTTCGAGGGATTCTGGGCGGACGTCGTCCGGCAGGGCGGACGGTGGTCGCGGGTCGAGCCCCAGCCGGTGACGCTCGGGGCCGGGCTCGGCGAGATCGACCTCGCGGGGCTCGCTGCTCCCGGCGACGAGCGGCGCGCGCTGACACTGGTCGCCTACCCGTCGCTGCACTTCCTCGACGGGCGGGGCGCCAACCGGCCGTGGCTGCAGGAGATCCCCGATCCGCTGCTGAAGACCGCGTGGGGCTGCGGGGCGGAGATGACGCCGGAGACCGCGGCCGCCGTCGGGGCGGAGGACGGCCAGCTCGTTACCCTGGAGTCGGACCACGGTTCGGTCGACGCGACGGTCGTCCTCAACCCGCACATGCACCCGGGGGTCGTGGCGATCCCGATCGGGCAGGGCCACACCGACTTCGGCCGCTACGCCACCGGCCGCGGCGTGAACCCGATGGTGCTTCTCGATCCTGCGCCGGAGGCGCTGTCCGGCGGACCACGCTGGGCCGGCACGCGCGTCGACGCGACATCGCGCGAGCTGCACCGTCCCCTCGCACGCCTGCAGCGCACGTTCGATCAGCAGGGGCGCGAGCTCGCCCAGGCGGTATCTCGCGCGGCGCTCGAAGCCGGCGAGGTGCACCCCGAGGAGGAGCACTTCAGTCTCTATCCCGAGCACGGGCATCCGACGCACAACTGGGGGATGGCCATCGACCTGAACGCCTGCAACGGCTGCAACGCGTGCGTCGCCGCCTGCTACGCCGAGAACAACGTGCCGGTCCTCGGCGCCGACAAGATGGTGCGCGGCCGCACCATGTCGTGGCTGCGGATCGAACGCTTCGTGGAGCCGCGGCCCGCGACGGACGGCGGCGCGGAAGTGGACTCGCGTTTCCTGCCGATGCTCTGCCAGCACTGCGACCACGCGCCGTGCGAGTCCGTGTGCCCCGTCTACGCGACGTACCACAGCGAGGAAGGCCTGAACGCGCAGATCTACAACCGCTGCGTCGGCACCCGCTACTGCTCGAACAACTGCCCGTACAAGGTGCGGCGCTTCAACTGGTGGGATCCCGAGTTCCCGGAGCCCTTGAACCTGCAGCTCAATCCCGACGTGACGGTCCGCAGCGCCGGCGTCATGGAGAAGTGCTCCTTCTGCGTGCAGCGGATTCAGGAGGGCAAGGACCGGGCGCGCGACGAGGATCGTCCGGTGCGGGACGGCGACGTCACCCCGGCCTGCGCCCAGACCTGTCCCGCGCAGGCGATCGTCTTCGGCGACCGGAACGACCCCGACAGCCGCGTCTCGCAGCTCTCCGCCGCCGACCGCGGCTACCACGCGCTCGGCGTCCTCAACACGCGGCCCGCCGTGACGTACCTGAAGAAGGTGACTACGTGAGCGTGGCGGACCACGCGATCAACTACGGGCGGATCGACGCCGACATCCTGCGGACGATGCAGCCGCCGGGGCGGGCGTACTTCGCCTCGCTGGTCCTGATCCTCGGCGGGCTCGCCCTCGGCGCCTACGCGTTCTCGGTGCAGTGGCGGCTCGGCCTCGGCGTGGCGGGCTACGAGCACCCGATGCTCTGGGGCATCTACATCACGAACTTCGTCTTCTGGGTCGGCATCGCCCACTCGGGCACGCTCATCTCGGCGGTCCTGTTCCTGTTCCGGGCCAAGTGGCGCACCTCGGTGGCGCGGGCGTCGGAGGCGATGACCGTCTTCGCGGTGATGACGGCGGGGCTCTTCCCGATCATCCACATAGGCCGCCCCTGGTTCTTCTACTGGCTGATCCCGTACCCGAACGAGCGCCAGCTCTGGGTGAACTTCCAGTCGCCGCTGGTCTGGGACGTCTTCGCGATCACCACCTACCTGACGGTGAGCGCGATGTTCCTGTTCCTGGGACTCATCCCGGACGTGGCCGCCGCCCGCGACCGCTGCACCGACTGGCGCAAGCCGATCTACCGCGCGCTCGCCATCGGCTGGCGCGGCTCGACCCGGCAGTGGATCCACTACGGCGCGCTGTACGGCTTCTTCGCGGCCCTGGCCACCCCGCTCGTCGTCTCGGTCCACAGCGTCGTCTCGTGGGACTTCGCGATGTCCATCCTGCCGGGGTGGCACAGCACGATCTTCGCGCCCTATTTCGTCGCCGGCGCCATCTTCTCGGGCCTGGCGATGGTGATCACGCTGCTCATCCCGCTGCGCAAGCTGCTGGGGATCGAGGAGTACATCACCATCCGGCACTTCGAGAACCTGGCCAAGCTGATCATCGTCACCTCGCTCATCGTCGGCTACGCCTACCTGACCGAGTTCTTCGTCGCCTGGTACAGCGGCAACCCGTTCGAGCAGGGGACGTTCTACAACCGGATGTTCGGCGAGTACCGCCTCTTCTCCTGGGCCATGCTCACCTGCAACGTCGTCATTCCGCTGCTGCTCTTCTTCAAGCGCGTGCGGACGAGCCTGGCCGCCCTGTTCGTCATCTCGATCTTCGTCAACATCGGGATGTGGCTGGAGCGCTTCGTCATCATCGTCACGTCGCTGTCGCACGACTTCGACCCGGCCAACTGGACCGGGCTCTACGAGCCGACCTGGGTGGAAGGCGCTATCACCGTCGGCAGCTTCTCGCTCTTCTTCCTGCTGTTCCTCATCTTCATCAAGAACTTCCCGGCCGTGTCGATTACGGAGATGAAGGAAGGCTCGGCGCACGCCGAGGTCTTCGACGACAGCCTGGCGCGGTGCCTCTCGAAGCACGGGTTCCTGGACCGCTTCTACGAGCTGTTCCTGGCCTCGAGCCCGCGGGTCCGGGAGGCGTTCGGGAACACGGACTTCGCGCACCAGAAGAAGATGCTGGCCGATTCCCTGTCGCTGATGACCAGCGCATCGGGTGCGCCGGCCGACGAGCTCGAGGAACTGGACCGGGTCGCGCGGCGGCACGGCAAGCACGATCTCGATATCGGACTCGACCTGTACGACCTGTGGCTGGAGTCGCTGATGGAGACCGTCCGGGAGTTCGACGGGCACTTCGACCGCGACGTCGACCGCGCCTGGCGCAACGTGCTGGCCGAGGGCATCGAGTTCATGGAATCGCGGCGCGAACGTTGAGGAGGCGTGAGCACGATGCGGATCCTGGGGGTGTACGACGAGCCGGCAAAGGCCTCGGTGGCGGTGGCGACGGCGCAGGACGCCGGGCTCGCCCGGGTCGACGCCTTCTCGCCGGCCCCGGACCATACCCTGGAGCAGCTCATGAGGGCGCGCGTGAGCCCCGTGCGTCTGTTCACGCTGGTCGGCGCGCTGCTCGGCTGCACCGCCGGGTTCTCGCTGCCGATCTACACGGTGTCGGCCTGGCCGCTCATCACCGGGGGCAAGCCGCTGTTCTCGATTCCGGCGTTCGTGGTGATCGCGTTCGAGCTGACGATCCTGTTCGGCGCCATCTTCGGCATGCTCGGCTTTCTCCTGCTGGCCGGGCTGCCGCGGCTCAAGCGCAAGCACATCGGCGACCCGCGATTCAGCAACAACTGCTTCGGCGTGGAGATCACCTGTGACAACGAGCAGGCGGCGGCGGCGCGTTCGCTGCTGGCGGACGCCGGCGCGATCGAGGTGCGAACGGATGATTGACACTTCAGGCCGGCGAGCGGGAATCGGTCACGGGTTCCTGAAGCTCCTCGGGGCAGCGGCGCTGCTCGCCTCGTTCGGCGCGGCAGCCTGCGCCCCCGCGGACGCACCGCGCGATCCGGAGGCGCGCACCTGGATCCGCGACATGTGGACCGGGCCTGCAGTCCTGCCGCAGACCGAGGCGCGGGCGCTACCGGAGCGTTCGATGGCGGTCGACGCGCCCCGCATCATGAACCGGCGCGAGGCGCGTACTGCACTGACCAACCCGCTGGACGAGACCCCGGCCGTGATCGCCGAGGGCGAGGCGCTGTACGACGCGTACTGCGCGCTCTGCCACGGCGACGACGGCGACGGAGACGGCGCTCTGGCCCGCCACTACCGGCGCATGCCGCCGCTGACCGCGCGCCACGTCCTGAACTACCCGGACGGGTTCGTCTACAGCATCATCCGCGAGGGGGGCCGCAACATGCCGCGCTTCGGCGACGCGTTGAGCGTCGACGAGCGCTGGGCGCTCGTCCACTACCTGGGCACGCTGGGCTCCCCGGAGCCGCAACCGCAGGCGGCGTCACGGTGAACGGCGTCTCACTCGCGTCTCCGGCGGCGGACCCGCTGCTGCCGCCCGGCGTGCGGCGTTTCCTGCTCGGCATGGCGGCCCTCGGAGGCATCGCCTTCCTGGCCGGCCTCGTGCTCGACGGCATCCGGGCGTGGCAGGCGCTGCTGGTCAACTTCCTGTTCTTCGGCGGGCTGGCGCAGGCCGGCGTCGTCCTCTCGTGCATCCTGCAGGTGACCTCCGCCCGCTGGGGCCGCCCGCTCAAGCGCGTCGCCGAGGCGACGGTCGCATTCCTGCCGGCGGCCTTCGTGCTGCTGCTGGTCCTGCTGGCGGGCACCGCCGCCTGGGCGCCGTGGGTGCACGAGCCGGTCGAGGCCAAGGCTCCCTGGCTGAACATCCCCTTCTTCGTGACCCGGGAGCTGCTGGCGTTCCTGCTGTTGAGCGGCTTCAGCCTGCGCTACGTCTACCGCTCGGTCCGGCCGGACATCGGCATGCTGCACGAGTCCGGGGAACGGCCCGCCACCGGCCTCGCGGCGCGAATCATCGCCGGCTGGCAGGGCATCGACGCCGAGCGGGCGACCGGGCAGCGCCGGCAGAGCCGCTGGGCCGTGGCCGTGCTCGTCGCCTACGGCTGGGTGTTCACGCTGATCGCCTTCGACTTCGTCATGGCGCTCGACCCGCACTGGTTCTCGACGCTGCTGGGCGGCTACTACTTCATCGGGAACCTGCTGATCGGCCTGGCGTTCCTCGCCGGCGTCACCGCGGCAGGACGCCGGCGGCTCGGCATCGCGGGCTACGTCGGGCGCCACCACATGCACGACCTCGGCAAGCTGCTCTTCGGGTTCTGCATCCTCTGGGCGTACCTGTTCTGGTCGCAGTACCTGGTGATCTGGTACGGCGACCTCGCCGAGGAGACCGAGTTCATCTACCACCGGATGCACGGGGCCTGGGAGCCGGTGGCGCTGGCCGTGTTCGCGATGGCGTTCGCCGTTCCGTTCGTCGTGCTGCTGAGCCGCGCCGTCAAGACCTGGGCGCCCGGGCTGACGCTGGTGGCGGCTGTCGCCTTCACCGGCATGTGGCTCGAACGTTTCATCCTGGTCGCACCGTCGCTATGGCACGGCGCGGGCGTGCCGCTCGGCCTGCTGGAGCTACTGGTCACGGCGGGCGTGCTCAGCCTGTTCGTGGTCGCCTACACGACCTTCCTCGACATCTTCCCCACCCTGCCGGTTTCCGATCCGCGGCTCGCCCCGGCCGCGACCGAGCACTGATCGTGGGGGTGTGGACGTCCACGTAGGTCAGACGCGAGTCGGTCTCCGTCCGGTCCGACGATTACGCATTCGACTGATCGTCCTGGTTCCGCTATCGCACCAGCAGGTAGCGGTCGAACCACGCGATCATGGCGCCGATGTAGTCCGGCGGGTTCACCGCGCCCGGGAAGGTCGGCCCGTGCCCGGCGCCGGGGACGCGCAGCAGCTCGACCGGAACGCCGGCTTTCTCCAGGACCGCCTGCATGACCTCGGCGTTCTCGTACGACACGACGTCGTCCGCATCGCCGTGGACGAGCAGCATCGGTGGATCGCCGGGCGTCACATGGGTGACGGGCGATGCCGCGACGAAGCGCTGGTGCTCGACCGAGTCCGTGCGCGCGGAGCGCCGGAAGCCGAACAGCGGGTGGACCCTCCCCGGTGCAACGAGGGTGAGATCCGTCGGCGCCGCGCGGGCGACGACGACCTGCACCTTCGCGCTCTCCCGGTTCACCGGGCTCGCGTCATCGGCGGTCCCCTTGTCGTCGAGGACGCCGAGCAGGCTGGCAAGGTGGCCGCCGGAAGATCCGCCCATCGCCCCGATGCGGTCGGGATCGATCCCGAACTCGCTCGCGTGGTGGCGCACGAAACGCACCGCGCGCTGCGCGTCCTCCAGATGCGCGGGATGCCGGAAGCGGGGCGAGGCGCGGTGGTTGATTCCGAACACCGTGTAGCCGGCCGCGGCCAGGGGCAGGGCGTAGATCTCCTCCTGCCCGCTCTCCTTCAACGGCGTGGCGTCGAGGCCGAGCTCACGCGTCCAGCCGCTTCCCGAGATGAAGACGATGCCGTATCCGTTGGGGTTCTCCGGGTAGTACACGTCCATCAGCAGAGCGAGCCCGGAGTACATGCCGAAGACGACGTTGCGCTCCACGCGCTCCTCGGCCCCGGCCCGGTCCGCCAGACCGCCGATCAGGACCACCGCCAGGGCGCCGACGAGAATCCGTTGCGTCATTCTCCTTCTCCTTCCGTGCTAGAAGTCTGCGCCGTAGAACGGCGTAGACTTCTAGTCAGGCCCGGTTGGGCGGCAATCGGAGGCCGCAGCGCGACCGCAGCGGTCGCGTTCGGCGACGATTGTCGGGCTAGTGAGCATCGTCGGCCACCGTGAACACGAAGATCCCGTGCCCGCCGGCGGGACGCTGCTTCTCCGGCGTCAACTGCCCCGAGATGCCGCTCCACAGCGAAGGGTCCGTCCCGACCGGAATCGCCAGGTACTGCCGCCCCTCCACCGCGTAGGTGATGGGAAACCCGGAAACGGAGCTCGGCATCCGGGTCCTGAACAGGATCCCGCCCGACCGCGCGTCGTGCACGTACAGGTTCCGGTCCCAGTCGCCGACGACCACCAAGCCGCCGCCCGTCGTCAGCACGGCGCTGTCCATGGCGGTGCGGGTCCGGTGGCGCCACAGCACGTTGCCGTCGACGTCGATGGCGACGAGCTCGCCCACGCCGTCCGGCCGCTCCGGGTGCATCAGGTGCGCGCGGCGCGAGATGCCGACGCCGCCCCCGCCCTCGACGAGCTCCGGTCCCGGCCCGAAGGTGGTCCGCTCGCAGCTCACGAGCAGCGGCACGTAGAACGCCTGCGTATCCGGGTGGTAGGCCATCGACCGCCAACTCTTGAAACCGGCCACGCTGGGGCAGAACTCCAGCTCCACCCCTTCCTGCGGGATCATGCCGGGGCGGTAGGTGATCGCGCCGGTTTCGGGGTGGACGTCGAGAATCGTCTGGTATCCGAGGTCGTGCGCGGCCAGGAAGCGGCCGGTGGCGCGGTCGAGCTCCCAGAGAATCGCCAGCTTGCCCATCTTGAAGAGCGAACGGCGCCCGTCGTGATCGACCAGCAGGTTCTCGAACGTCTCGTCCATGTCGTGCGTCTCGCCGGGCAGGAGCTGGTTGTACCAGACGATGTCGCCGCTGGCCGGGTCGAGCGCGAGCACGCTGTTCGTGTACAGCGCGTCGCCGGAATGCCCCCGCTGGAACCGCGCCCACGGCTTGGCCTGCGCCGTCGCCCAGTAGATGAGGTTCGTGCCGGGATCGTAGCTGCCGGCGGTCCAACTGTCGCCGCCGATGCGGAACATCAGCGGCGTATCGCCCCAGGTGTCGCCGCCCGGCTCGCCGGGCCGGGCCACCGTCGAAGTCCGCCACACTTCCTCGCCGGTCTGCGCGTCCCGCGCGGAGATGAAGCAGGGCATGTCCTTGGCCTCGTGGAAGCGCTCGCAGCCGTTGGTGCTGGCCACCACCCTGCCGCCGACGACGATGGGCCCGGCGGTGTAGCGGAACCCGAGCCGGTAGTCGGCGCCGGCGACGTTCCAGACGACGTCGCCGGTCCGGGCATCGAGGGCCACGACGTGCGCGTCGACGGTGGTCAGATAGACCTTGTCGTCGTAGATCGCGAGATTGCGCGTGGTGACGATGCCGGTCAGCTCCTCGGCCTCGTGCTCGTGCCGGTAGCGCCAGAGCAGCTCCCCGGTGGCCGCGTCGAGAGCCTCGACGATGCCGAAGGGGCTGGCGATGTACAGCACGCCGTCATGGACCAGCGGATTCGGCTCGGGCCGCCCCTCGGTCCCGATGGCCCACGACCAGGCGAGCTGCAGCCGGTGCGCGTTCTCGGTGTCTATCTGGTCGAGCGGGCTGTAGCCCCACCCGTCGAGGGTGCGCCGCCAGTTGATCCAGTCGGCCGGATCCGGATCGAGCAGCATCTCCTGCGTGACCGGGGTGAACGGCCGCTCCTGCGCAAGGAGCGGCACGGCGTTCGCGCCCAGGACCACCGCAGCGCCGAACAGCAGCAACAGCGTGCCGATTCTCGTGCTCATGACGGCACCCATCATGACACAGCCTCCGCCCGCTCCACTTCCGGACGCGCGGCGTCGCGTTTACACTCTTCCTGTGACTCGCAGCGCCTCCTACCTCTTCGGCCGACTCGCAGGCCGGCAGGTCCGCAAGGCGAAGCTGATCTGGGACTCGGTCGCCGGCAGCGAGGACGACGCCATCCGGGCGCAACAGGGACTCGGCCGCGAGATGGCGGCGGCGGTGCGCGAGCAGGCGCCGGGGCCGGTCGACCCGGGCGTGCAGGGACTGCTGGACGAGCTGGCGGCGGCGCTGGCCGAGCGCGTGCGCAATCCCCTCCACCGCTTCGAGGTGACCGCCGCGGCGGGCAACCACCCCACCGCCTTCGCGCTGCCCGGCGGCTACATCTTCGTGGCCCCGACCCTGGTCGAGCTGACGGGCCGCGATCGCGACCAACTGGCCTTCGTGATCGGCCACGAGATGGCCCACGTGATCCGGGGGCACGCCATCGACCGCATCAAGCTCGAGTGGAGCCAGAAGGCGCTGTCGGCCGTCTCGGTGGCGACTCCCGCCGGTCGCACCGTGGCCCCCTGGCTGCGCCGGGTCGGCGTCGGGTGGCTCGAGAGGGCCTACTCGCGCGAGCAGGAGTTCGAGGCGGACGAGCTCGGCGGACGCCTGATGCGGGCTGCCGCCTTCGATCCCCAGGGCTGCGTCCGCATGCTGGAGCGCTTCCGCCGGATGGAGCACGAGTCCGACCCGCTGGGCCTCGCCGCCTACATGTCGACCCATCCACCGGTCGACGACCGCATCCACCACCTGCGCGAGCGCCTGAAGCTGGAAACGCATGCGTGAACGGCCGCACCAGATCATCAGCCGGCCCGACAGCGGCGCGTCGCCGCTCTCGCACGAGGGACGGACCCGCCGCCGCTTCGCCCGGCGCCTGCGGCTACTCGGGATTCCCGACGACCTCACCGGCTGGTCGGTGCTCGACGTCGGCGCATGGCACGGCTTCTTCTCGTTCGAGTGCGAGCGGCGCGGGGCCGACCGGGTGCTGGCGGTGGACAGCTTCGCCTGGGACCGCTTCGGCATGGACGAGTTCCTGGCCGCGCACGAGCGGCTCGGCTCGGCGGTGGAGCACCGGCGGGCCGACGTGCACGAGCTCGACCCGGACGATATCGGACAGTTCGATCTCGTGCTCCTGCTCGGCGTCTTCTATCACCTGCGGAACCCGCTGGCCGCGCTCGAACGGATCGCACGGGTCACGAAGCGGCTGCTGATCTGCGAGACCCACGTCCTGTTGCCGTTCGTCCACGAGCGCTACCCGCTGGTGCCGTTCTTCCCGGGCGACGAGGGCGCGCGGGAAGCGCCGGGCGAGCTGTGCGCCATGCCGACCCTGACGGCGCTGGAGCAGATGCTACAATCCGTCGGATTCAGCGAAGTCGAAACGGTCTACAGCCCGTCTTTTCGCTACTGGAAGAAGTTCGTCGCGCTCGTGACCAACCGCCCGCAGTCGGGGCGGGGCATCGTTCACGCGCGCGTATCGTCCGCATCGACGACGAGGGAGCAAGGGACGTAATGAAGCTTGCCGTGCTCGGCCTGGGAACGATGGGCGCGCCGATGGCGACCAATCTGATCAAGGCCGGCTGCGAGGTCACGGTCTACAACCGGACGCGGAGCCGGGAGGAGCCGGTGGTCAGGCTGGGAGCATCCCGCGCCGACAGCCCGGCCGCGGCGGCGTCCGATGTCGACATCGTCCTCAGTTGCGTCTCCGACACCCCGGACGTCGAGCACGTGCTGCTCGAGAGCGGCTCCGGCGTCATCGACGGCCTGAGGGAGGGCGGACTGGTCATCGACTGCTCTTCGATCGCCCCGGTTGCGACGCGCCGCCTCGCCGAACAGTTCCGCGCCCGGGGCATCGGCTACGTCGACGCCCCGGTATCGGGCGGCTCGGAGGGCGCCATCAAGGGCACCCTCACCATCATGTGCGGCGGCACCGAGGAAGACTTCGAGCGTGCGAAGCCGGTGCTGCAGATCATCGGCGCCACGGTGACCCGGATCGGACCGGTCGGATGCGGCCAGATCGCGAAGGTGGCCAACCAGGTCGCAATCACCGGAACGTACATGGCGCTGGCCGAGGCGCTCACCCTGGCCTGTCGCGCTGGCGCGAATCCGGAGCGCGTGGTCGAGGCGATCGGCGGCGGCGCGGCCGCGTCGTGGGTCCTCAGCAACCGATCAGACCGGATGCTGAACGACGACTACCCGCTCGGCTTCCGGACCCGCCTGCACCGCAAGGACCTCGCGATCGCGCTCGACGCCGCCCGCGAGTTCCAGGTGCCGCTGCCGATCGCGAGCCTCGTAGCGACCATCGAGGACGCGCTGATCGCGCAGGGCTACGGTGACGAGGACATGTCCAACCTGGCGCGTTTCGTCCGCGAGGGCGCCGGTATTCCCAGCGGACCGATGAAGGCGTGACGCCACCGCCGACCGACCCAGGTTCCACGCGAGAGACAACGATGCCCGGCAAGGTCTACGCCAGCTCGGCCGCCGCCCTCGAGGGCCTGTTGCACGACGACATGACCATCATGGTCGGCGGGTTCGGGCTGTGCGGCGTGCCCCAGAACCTGTGCGTCGCGTTGCGCGACTCGGGCGTGAAGGGGCTCACCTGCATCAGCAACAACGCCGGCGTGGACGGCGCGGGTCTCGGGCTGCTGCTCGACACCCGGCAGATCCGGAAGATGATCGCCAGCTACGTGGGCGAGAACAAGACGTTCGAGGGTCAGTTCCTCGACGGCTCGCTCGAGGTCGAGCTGAACCCGCAGGGCACGATGGCCGAGCGCATCCGGGCCGGCGGGGCCGGTATCGGGGCCTTCTTCACACCGACCGGCTACGGCACGCCGCTGACCGCGGGCAAGGAGACGCGGCAGCTCGACGGCCGCTGGCAGGTGCTCGAGACCGCGCTGCACGCCGACCTGTCGCTGGTGAAGGCATGGAAGGCGGACGAGGCGGGCAACCTCGTCTACCGGATGACCGCGCGCAACTTCAACCCGCCGATGGCCGAGGCGGGCCGTGTGACGGTCGCCGAGGTCGAGGAGATCGTGCCGGCCGGCGCGCTCGACCCGCATCTGGTCCACACGCCGGCGGTCTACGTCGACCGCATCGTCGTCGGCGAGGATCCGACGAAGGTCATCGAGCGCCGCCGGACGCGGCCGGCGTAGGATCCGGCGCGGACGACCCGGCACCCGCACCGGCCGCGGAATGCAATCCTGAAGGAGCGACGACGTGGCCCTGACACGAGAGCAAATGGCCGCCCGCGCCGCGCGCGAGATGCACGACGGCGACTACGTGAACCTCGGCATCGGCATCCCGACCCTCTGCGCCAGCTTCATCCCGCCGGAGGTGAGCATCATGCTGCAGAGCGAGAACGGCCTGCTCGGGATCGGCCCCTACCCCACCGACGCCGAGATCGACGCCGACCTCATCAACGCCGGCAAGGAGACGGTCACCGCCGTCGACGGGGCCAGCTACTTCAGCAGCGCCCAGAGCTTCGCCATGATCCGCGGCGGCCACATCGACCTCGCCATCCTCGGCGCCATGCAGGTCTCGGCAAGCGGCGACCTCGCCAACTGGATGATCCCCGGGGCGATGGTCAAGGGACCGGGCGGCGCGATGGACCTCGTCTCCGGCGCCAAGCGGGTCCTGATCGTGATGGATCACCTGTCGAAGCGCGGAGACAGGAAGATCCTCGACGCGTGCAGCCTGCCGCTGACCGGCAAGGGGGTCGTCAACACGATCGTCTCGTCCCTGGCGGTCATGGAAGTGCAAGCGGACGGATTGCACCTCCTGGAGCGCGCGCCCGGCGTCTCCGTCGACGAGATCCGCGCGGCGACCGAGCCGGCGCTGATCACGAGCGGCGACGTGCCGGAGATCGCGGTCTGAGCCAACCGAGTTCGTGGCTGTCGTGCATCCGGCGTGAACCGGCTACCCCGATGCGACGGCCTGTTCGACGACCTCCAGCGCGCGGTTGACCGCCTTGCGGCGCCAGAACCGGCTCGCCGGACAGAAGCATTCGACCAGTTCCCGCTTCGCGCGCTCGTATGCGGAGGCGGCGGGCGTGGCATGCTGGTGCGCCCGGTTCTCGGCACGCAGAGCGGCCAGCACGCGCAACGGCCCGTAGGTACCGAACTCCAGGCAGGCGAAGCGGTAGTCGCGCGGCCCGGCGTGGCGGGCGAGCCACGCACCCATCACGCCGCGCGCGGCATAGGGCGTATCGTGACCGACCGGAACGACGCGTTCCGGATCGAACCGCGCGCGGTACCAGTCGAGATCGTGCACATGCGGCGGCTCGATCAGGAGCCGGTAGTCGGCGTACTCGCCGAGTCCGGTGTGCAGATCCAGGTGCACCACTTCGTCCGCCGCCCGGGTCCAGCTCCAGAAGCGTTCCCGAATGAGACGGGTCGGCGCCGTGGCCTCGCGCCCCCCGAAGAACAGACCCGACGGGTGCTCGTACTGGCCGGTCGCGACGGCGTTCTGCAGAACGGCCAGCCCGTGACGCCGAACCGCCCAGGCCGCCCGCAGACGGAAGGCGTCCAGTAGCGACGGCGGTGTCGCAGGGTTCAACAGATCGTGAACCCGGCCGTAGTGGTCAGGTGTGCCGGCGTACGTCTCGTCGTCGTCGAGGAAGTTGCGGTTGAGGTCGACGTTGTCCTCGTTCGCGCGCCGCCGCCAGGCGAAGCCGAAGGGATTGAGCGCGTGCAGCAGCACGACGAGCGTGCCGCCGGGTATCGACACGGCACCTTCGCGCAGCCGGCTGAGCCACGCGAGCTGTACGGCGGACCCGAAGAACCCCTCGACGCCATGGAGCCCCGACGAAACGACCACCGCGCGGCGCGGGTTCCGGGCCCCGACCAGCGCCACGTCGATGGCCAGCTCGCGCCCGTCCGGCCCCGCTCCAGCCAGCAGGTGGTGCTGAAGCGGCGCGGCCGCTGCGCGAGCGGTCTCGCGGAAGCGCTCGCGGGCCGCCCGATAGCTTCCCGAGAACGGATCGAACACGGCGCCGCCGGTTACTCCGGCATCAACGCGAACGTCCAGATCGAGCCGCCCGCCGGCACCAGGCCGCGGGCGTAGCGGTTGGCGAGACCGCCCCCGAGCCCGGACGCCACCGTCACCTGCTGCCGACCGTCGAGCGTGTAGGTGATCGCCGTCGCGTTCACGCTGGATCCGGTCTGGAACTCCCAGAGCGTCTCGCCGGTGTCCTCGTCGAGGGCGACGAACTCACCGGTGATCTTCCCGGTGAACAGCAGCCCGCCGCCGGTGGCGAGCACGCCGGCCGAGCTGGGGAAGTCGTGCATCGGGATCTCCCACTTCTTCTCGCCGGTCAGCGGATCGATGGCCACGATGTGGCCGAGCAGGTCGCCGGGCTCCACTTGCGGAAAGCGGTTGGTGACGCCGGTGGAGCTCGCCCCGAGCACGAATTCCTGGGGCTCGGGAAGGAGCCGCTGGATGCGCGGCACGTGCCACGTCGTCGAGTAGATGAGGCCGGTGTCGGGGTTGAAGGCGATGGGGACCGCGTTGGTGCCGCGCGACGGCCAGATGTAGACCTCCTCGCCGGCGAGGAAGTCGCGGTAGAGGTCGGTCAGCACCGGCCGGCCGGTCTCCAGGTCGACGTGCGTGGCCC
>VXME01000072.1 GCA_009861545.1 Acidobacteriota bacterium
CTTTTATTTATTATTCTACTATATTCCCTTTACTTTTTTGTGGCGTTTGTTGGGGGTTCTTGGTTTTTTGAATCCGCCCGACGGCCCCCGCAGACGACGGCATCCCGCCGCCCAACCCGAGCCTCGCCGAGCGCACGCCGCGCCGCGGGCCGAAATCGCAGGCGGTGGTCGACCCGCGCAACGCCGCCAGGCACGGCCTGGCGGTCACCTGGCTGCACTGGCGGGGGCCGGGCGACGTGTCGTTCGACCCGCAGGTGCCGGAGGTCGGCGAAGCGGGGCGGGCGGTGACGCAGGTCGGCTTCAGCGAGCCCGGCACCTACGTGCTGCAGGCCGTGGCCGACGATACCGTCCACCTCGTGCGGGTCAACGTGACGGTCAACGTGAAGCCCGCGCCGAGTGCGCCGTAGTCCGGACGGAGTCCGCAACCGGCAGGCGTTCGGCCGCGGCGGCGCGGCCGGACAGGAGGTCGCCATGGCTTTCCCACCGCGTGCACCGGAGCGGCGAGACGCCGCGCACCGGCCGGCGCGGCTGCGCAGCGCCCGCTTTCTCCTGTTCGCACTGCTGGCGGCCATCGTCGCCACGACCGACCCCGCCGGCGTCGCGCCCCTTGCCCAGGTACTCGAGGCGGGCGAGGCGCAGGCGTACGTCGCCGTTCTGAGGCGCGACCGCCCCGTCATGGGGCTCGGCCCGGCCGACTTCCGCGTCGAGGAGGACGGCGACCGGCGCGAGGTGCTGCGGGTCGAGCCGGCGACGGCCGCCTTCAACGTGGCGCTGCTCGTCGACGACAGCATGGTCGCGAGCAACAACATCGTCCACGTTCGCGAGGCGCTGGTGTCGTTCGTCGAGGAGATGCGGGGGCATCGCATCAGCCTGATCGCGTTCGGCGACCAGCGGCAGACCGTCGTCGACTACACCGCCGATACGGCGTTGCTCAGACAGGCGGCCGAGCGCTTCTCCGGTTTCTCCGAGACCAGCGCCTACCTGGTCGCCGCAGTGGACGAGACCGCCGGGGAGCTGGCGGCCCGCCGGGCCATGCGTCCGGCGATCGTACTGCTGACCACCGAGGGACGCGGCATGCAGGACATGGCGATCCAGGGGATCGGCCTGCCCGCGCGGGGGCGGAGCACCCCCGACGCCAGCCGCGACCAGGACGCCGAGGCGGTCGCGGAACGGCTGTGGGGCTACGGCGTGGTCATGCACGCCGTGGCGTTGACGAGCCTGCGCAGCGTCGGCTTCTCGGATTTCGGGCGCAGCAACGGCCTGGCGACCATCACTTCCGGCGCCGGCGCCTTCCGCTGGATGCAGGAGAACCGCGAGCGCGAGCGCATGCTGGACAAGGGGCCGAGCGACTCCGGCGGCCGGCTCTACAAGGTGTCGTCGACGTCCGGCATCGCCGAACGGCTCAGACGGATTGCGTCGGAGCTCAACACGCAGTACCTGGTCACCTATCACCGCCCGGCGCTCGACGAGCCGCCGGAGGAGCTGCGGGTACGGGTGAACCGCCGGCGGCTGACGGTGCGCGCCACGCCGGCGCGCTACTACCTCCCTCCCGCGACGGTGTTCGTGGCCGACGGGGTCGTGGGGGACGAGACCGTCCATCATCACTCTCCCGCCTGCCGAGGGCTGGCGCCCGACGAGATCGGCCGGACGATTGCCGTGCCGCTGGCCGCGCTCGGTTCGACCGGGAGGATGTGCCCCTACTGCCCCGGCGCCCGGACGCACCAGGACGCTGGCGCCGCGGCGGGGCGCTGAGCCGACGAGGCTCGTGCGGTCCGCCGCCCGGCGGCCATTGCCGAATGACCTGCATCGACAACCAGTGAGGAGTGGAGCGGTGACTCGAATCGGCAGACCCTGGACGCCGCGCGGCAACGGAGGCGTGGTCGTGCTTCTGGCGGCGTTGGCTCTCGGCGCGGGCTGGACGGTCGTCGCGGCGGTCGGGAAGGCCGGCGGCGCGCAGTCGGGCGACGGCCCGATCCCGGTGGCCGACACGCCGACGCGCGCCAAGGCCGCCGACGGTTCGTACATCTCCTGGCGCGAGCACATCGTCGACGACCTGGCGGTCGGCGGCGTCGCCCTCGCCGGGAGCGACGGGCTGGAGATGGCCGACCTCGACCGCGACGGGCACCTCGACATCGTGTCCGTGCACGAGTCCGACACCACCTACGACGGCGTGCCGGACGGGCACGTGCGCATCGCCTACGGCGCCGACGACCCCGACGTCTGGGACCTCTACACGCTGGCCGAGGGCGAGGAGGCGGGCGCGGCCGAGGACGTGGCCATCGGCGACATGAACGGCGACGGCTATCCGGACGTCGTCGTGGCGTGCGAATTGTCGCACCTGATCTACTTCGAGAACCCGGGCGCGAAGGGCCGGGCCGAGCGGTGGAAGCGCGTGATACCGACCGCCACCCTCGACCGCGGCTCCTACATTCGAGTGTTCCTGGCCGACCTCGACGCCGACGGGCGCCCGGAGGTGCTCGCCGCCAACAAGGGGGGCCAGAACCCGCCCCGCGGCACGACCGAGAAGCACCCGGTCTCGTGGTTCGCGGTTCCGGACGATCCGCTCGACGGCGATGCCTGGGTGGAGCACGAGCTGACGCGCGTCATCGTCCCGATCAACTCGCAGCCCTTCGATCTGGACGGCGACGGCGACCTCGACGTCATCGGCGGCTCGCGCATGGAGCAGCGGATCTTCTGGTTCGAGAACGTGACCACGGACGAGATCGCGTTCGTCGAGCACCGCATCGACATCGAGCCCGAGGCGGTCGTCACCGGCTTCAACATGGAGTTCGTGGACCTGAGCGGCGACGGCCGCATCGACATCGCCATTCGCGACGAGCGCAACGGCCTGTCGTGGCTGGAGCAGCCGGCCGACTTCGCCGACGCATGGGGGCTGCACGTCATCGGCGACCTGACGCCCGACCGGCTGGTCGGCTTCGCGCTGACGGACATCAACGACGACGGGCGTCTCGACGCCTTCTCCGGCGCCTACAGCCAGGCCCCGCGCGACGTCGACGCGACCGAGCTGTCCCCGGCGCACCGCGCCGGCCGCCTCGCGTGGTTCGAGCAGCCCGAGGACCCGACCGGCGCCTGGACCCGCCACGACGTGTCGCGGCGCGTGCGCGGCATGTTCGACAAGTTCCTCGTTCGCGACATGGACGGCGACGGCGACGGCGACTTCATCGGTACCCGCGGCAACTCGATCCCCTACGACGGCGTGTTCTGGCTGGAGCAGGTGCGCAGCGCCGAGCCGCTGCCGGCCTTCGACCAGGCGCGGGAGCAGGAGAGCCGCCAGCTTCCGCTGCCGGAGTAGGTGGGGCGGGAGAGGCCTCAGACGAGTTCCTCCACGATGCAGGGATCGCATCGAAGCAGCCATCTGTCTTGAAGTTTGCGGCACGCAACGAAGCGACCTACCGAAGATAGCTGGCTCATGCCCGACCCGCTGCAGGGTATCCGCGTCCTCGACTTCGGCCGCTTCATCGCGGGGCCGTTCTGCGCGGCGCTGCTCGCCGATCTGGGCGCCGACGTGATTCGGGTCGAGAAGGTGCGGGGCGGGGAAGACCGCTTTCTCATGCCGGTGACCGAGGCCGGCGACGGGGCCTACTACCTGCAGGTGAACCGCGGCAAGCGTGGGATGACCCTGAATCCGCGCACGCCGGAGGGGCGGCACGTGCTCCAGCGGCTGGTGGCGCAGACCGACGTCGTCGTGGCGAACCTGCCGGATGCCGCGCTGAGGGCGCTCGGTCTGGACTACGACGCGCTGACGGCCGTCAGGCCGGACGTGATCCTCACGAGCGTGTCGGCGTTCGGGGCCGGCGGCCCGTCTTCCCACCGGCTGGGGTTCGACGGGATCGGGCAGGCGATGTCCGGCATCATGTATCTCTCCGGCCGCCCCGGCGAGCCGACCAAGGCCTATTGCCCCTATGTCGACTTCACGACCGCGCTGGTGGCGACGGTGGGCACGCTCGCGGCGTTGATGGTGCGGCACGACACCGGTCAGGGGCAGCAGGTCCGGGCGTCATTGCTCGCCTCGGCGCTCACCATCGCCAACGGCATGCTGATGGAGCAGGCGATGATCCGGCCGGACCGGGTGGCGACCGGCAACCGCAGCCAGACGCAGGGGCCGTCCGACGCCTTCCGCACCCGCGACGGCTGGGTGCTGGTGCAGTGCATCGGGCAGCCGCTGTTCCGGCGCTGGGCGGCGCTCATCGGCGAGCCGCACTGGCTCGACGACCCCCGCTTCGCCGACGACCGGTCGCGCGGCGACAACGGCGCGGCGATCAGCGAGCGGATGGCCGCCTGGTGCGGAGAGCGGACGACGGAGGAGGCGCTTGCCGCCCTCGACGCGGCGCGCATTCCTGCCGGGCCGGTGCTCTCGCCGCAACAGGTGCTCGACGATGCGCACGTGCAGGCCGTCGGCTTTCTGCGGTCCGTGGCCTCTCCCGGCGCCGACGTCGAGGCGCCGTTGGCGGAAACGCCGTTCACCCTGTCGGCGGCGCCGGCCGGCATTCGGGGCGGCGCCCCCGCGCTCGGCGAGCACACCGACGCCATCCTGGAAGATCTGGGCTACTCGCCCCCGGCGATCGCGGCCCTCCACGAGCGGGGCGTCATCTGACCGCGCGCCACTATACTTGCGCGCGATGAATTCGATGCCCGACAACGGCGGCGGCGCGGTGCTCGTGCTGTCTTGCTCGCTCAACCCCGCCAGCCGCTCGCACGCGCTGGCCGTCGCCGCGGGCGAGGCGCTGGCCGCCATCGGAGCTTCCCACGAACTGCTCGATCTGCGCGAGTGGGACATGCCGATCTGCGACGGGAAGGCCTGCTACGACCACCCGTCCATCGGCCCGGTCACCGAGCGGGTCGCCGCCGCCGCGGCCGTCCTGATCGCCTCGCCGGTCTACAACTACGACCTGAACGCGGCGGCGAAGAACTTCGTGGAGCTGACCGGGCAGGCCTGGGGGGGGAAGCCGGTCGGGTTTCTCTGCGCGGCCGGCGGGCACCGGAGCTACATGTCGCCCATCGGACTCGCCAACAGCCTGATGTTCGATTTCCGCTGCCACATCGTGCCGCGCTACGTTTACGCGACGAAGGACGACTTCACCGCGCCCGGCGCGCCGTCGCCGGAACTGGCCGGACGCATCCGGCAGCTCGCGCAGGCAACGGTCGATCTGGCCGCCGCGCTGCGTTGGGTGGCGGGCCTGCGCACCCAGGCAGTCTGATGCCGTCCCGGCCGCCGCGCCGAGCCTTTCCGGGAGCGGGCCGCTGCAACAGCGGGCCGTTGCGACAGCGCCGCTGCAACAGCGGGCCATTGCAACAGCGGGCCATTGCAACAGCGGGCCATTGCGACAGCGGGCCATTGCGACAAGGAAGACCGATGTCCGTGACTACGACCGCGGCCCCGACGGCGCCGAGCCGCACCGCTGATTTCGACCTCACACCGGAGCAGCGCCAGGTGCGCGCCGCCGTCCGGGAGTTCGCCGAGCGCGAGATCCTGCCGTTCGTCGAGGAGCACGAGCGGGCGGAGCGGTACCCGGCGGAGTCGATCCGCAAGCTGGTGCCGCTCGGCTACCTGACGCCGCTGCTGCCGGCGGAGTACGGGGGAGGCGGCTGCGACGTCGTCACCTACGGGGTGATCTGCGAGGAGCTGGCGCGCATCGACTGGGTCGTGGCGTCGGTGGTCTCGGTGACCAACTCGTTGGTGGCCGGGTCCATCGTCCGCTTCGGGACGGACGCGCAACGGGACCGCTGGCTGCCGGGCGTCTGCGACGGGTCGGTGCTGACCGCGGCCGCGCTGACCGAGCCGGGGGGCGGCAGCGATCTGGCGGCGGTGCAGACGCGCGCCGAACGGACCGCCGCCGGCTGGTCGCTCAGCGGCTCGAAGGTGTTCATCTCGCACGCCGCGCACGCCGGCCTGCTGCTGGTCGCGGCGACGGTCGATCCCGCCGCGCGCCACCGGGGCGTCACCGTCTTCCTCGTGGACCCCCGCGCCGCGGGGGTCGAGATCGGCGACCTGCCGATGCGCACCCTGAAGCGCGACAACCTGGCCACGATCCATTTCGACCGGGTCGCCCTGGGCGACGACGCCGTGCTCGGAGAGGTGGGGCGCGGGTTCCCGATCCTCGGGGCGGCGCTCGACATGGGGCGCTTCTCGGTGGCCGCGCGCTGCGTGGGGCAGGCGCAGCGGGCCATCGACCTGAGCGTGCCCTACGCCAGGGAGCGGGAGGCGTTCGGCCGGTCGATCGGCGGGTTCCAGATGATCCAGCAGAAGATCGCGGACATGATCTGCCGGACCGAGTCGGCGCGCGCGCTGGTCTACCGCCTCGGCCGCATGAAGGACGCCGGCGTCGAGCGTTGCTCCGTGGAGGCGTCGATGGCGAAGCTGACGGCGAGCGAGGCGGCCACCGCCAACGCCCTCGACGCCATCCAGATCCACGGCGGCTACGGCTTCTCGGCGGAATACGAGGTGGGCCGACTGCTGCTCGAGGCGAAGACGCTGGAGGTGGGCGAAGGCACGAGCGAGCTGCACCGCAGGGTGATCGCCGAGCACGCCCTCGGCCTCCGGGGCCGTTAGCGCCCCGAAACGCCTCGCGGGCTCGGCGTTCGGCCCATCCCCCCCGCTTCACGACTCTGCGCCCCAGCACTCCGCTTCGCTGCGTTCTGCGGCGCAGACTCCTGGCCGGTCGCCGGGCCGCGCGGTGAAACCGGCGGCTCCCCGCCTGCGTAGTCACTTGATGAGGGTCGGAGCAGGGGAGGGACCAGTGGTCAGTGCCAACCGCCGCCGCATCGGAGCCGCCGTCGCCGCTTTCTGGATCGGGTTGCTTGCGTTCTCCGCGGCGCCGGCCGTCGCCGGCCAGACGGCGCCGACCGCCGAGGAGGAGGCGCTGGCCGACGCCGTCCGCGCGCGATTCGAGGTCGACCTGCGGCTCGACGGCCTGTCGTTGACGTCCACCGCGGCCGACGGTGCGGCGCGCGTGATCACGCTCGGCGACGGTGTCGTCGCCGTGGACGGCGTGCCGGTGTCCGGGCTCGAGCTGCGGCGCGCGTTCGGGGACGACGCCGACCTGGTGCTGCGGGTCACGTATCTGGCGGACGCGGCTCGCGAGGCGCTGTTCGGCGGCGAGGCAGACGGCGCAGCGGACCCGGCCGGGCCCGAGCAAGCCGAGGCGGTTTCGGCCGGCGAGCAGGCCGCCGCAGCGGAGCGAGAGGCCGATCTCGAGGCGTCGGCCGACGCCGAGACGGCCGGCGCCGTGGAGCAACCCGCCGCCGCCGCGCCGCAGGGCGCTGTTTCTGCCGCCGCCGGGCGGCCGGCAGCGGACCCCGTCGTCGAGTCCGCCCCCGAAGCCGACGACGCGCCCGTGCGCCGGACGATCACCCGCCGCGACGTGTTCCGCCTTGGCGGGCCGGTCACCATCGGGCGGGACGAGCGGGTCCGGGGCGACGCGACGGTGATTCTGGGGCCGCTCACGGTCGACGGTGAAGTGACGGGCGACATCGTGGTGATTGCCGGGCCGCTTCGCATCGGTCCGCAGGCGAACGTGCGCGGTGACGTCACCGTCGTCGGCGGCACGTTGCGGAAGGCCCCGACGGCGGCGCTGCGGGGATCGGTGACGCACATCGGCTTCGCCGACCTCAATCCGTTTCGCGCCTTCGGTCCTGTCGGCGGATTCCGCGGTTGGGGGTTCGGTCCCTGGCCGTTCGGCTGGCGGGGGGGCGGACACGACCTGTTCGGGACGGCGATGCGGCTGCTCATCCTGGCCCTGCTGGCGTCCGGCATCGTGCTCGTGGCCCGGGGTCCGGTCGAGGGGATCGCCCGACGCGCGAGCGCCGAGCCGCTCAAGGCCGGTGTGGTCGGCGTCCTGGCCCAGATGGTGGCGGTCCCCTTGCTCGTGTCCGGGATACTGGTCGCGGTGATCTCCATCGTGGGGATACCGCTGCTCCTGCTGCTGCCGTTCGTCGTCATGGCCGCCGGACTGATCATGCTGGTCGGCTTCAGCGGCGCCGTGCTCGGCGCCGGCGACGTGGTCCGGAGCCGGATGGGCGTGTCGAGCTCGGCCGCCTACGCAAGCGTCTGGGCCGGCGTTGCGCTGATCCTCCTGCCGACTCTGGCGGGAGAAGCGCTGGGGATTGCCGGCGGGTTCTTCCGGGGGCTGGGCGTGCTGCTGGCGCTGCTCGGCCTGCTGCTGGAGTACGCGGCGTGGACGGCGGGGCTCGGCGCCTTCATTCTGAACCGGGTGTCTCCATCGCCGTTGCCGGGTGCGAGTCTTCCGGTGCCGCCGGCCCCCGCGCCGCCCGTAGCGCCTCCGGCTTCCGCGCCCCCGCCGGCTTCGGAAGGCGCGCCACCGGCGAATAGGGACGAGAGTTGAGGGTCGCTATTCGAAGCGGACGGACTCCAGCAGGGACACCCAGCGCGCGTCCCACGCCTCGACGGTTCCCGCCGGGCCGGTGATCCGGAAGAAGTACGGACCGGCGGGCGTCTCGACCACTGCCGCCTTGAGCCGGAACTCCGGCTTGTGGTAGCGCATCCCCGAGCCGGGGCGCACCTCGGCCGCGTAGGTGCCGGGCACGTCGAGCGTGGTCACCGCCAGGTCGCCGACCGCGAAGGTGGTGGTGGTGGCGACGTCGGCCGAACGGCGTCCGTCCGGCTGCAGCATCTGGCCGGTCCACCGCTCCAGGTTCGCCTCGACGGACCCGCCGGCGCCGCCGAAGTAGAAGACCACGAGCTCGGCGTCCTCGGCGTCGCCCGCGGACTTCGGCAGGACGAACTGGGCCACGCGCATCGGCGACGAGACCTGCACGGTGATCCACTCCACCGGGGGATCGAAGGTCAACGCCGGCTCCTGCGCCCGCCCGGTCGGCATCAGCAGAACCGCCAGGCAGAAGGCCGTCGCAATGGGGAGCGCCTCGGATTTTCTTGGCAGGACAGTCATCATGGAACCCCGTTCGCTTCCGGATTCTATCCCGCCGGCGCCGGCGTTGTCGCGTGGGGCGACGCATTCCGGTCTATGATTGAAGGTTCCGAACGAAGGCATGGTGCACACCGTCGCCCACGAGGCGAGGACGTCGGGGCAGGGCGACATGCACGATATCACCGGGGTGGTGGCCGCGGCGGTGGCCGATTCCGGGTTGTCGGCCGGCGTCGTGACCGTCGCCGTCGTCGGGTCGACCGCCGGCATCACGACCATCGAGTTCGAGCCGGGCGCGGTGTCCGATTTCGACGCGATGTTCGAGCGCCTGGCCCCGCGCCGGGGCGCGTACCGGCACCACGAGCGCTGGGGCGACGACAACGGTTCGAGCCACGCGCGCGCCGCGCTGCTCGGACCGTCGCTGACCCTGCCGTTCACCGACGGACGCGTGTGCCTCGGCACGTGGCAGCAGATCGTGCTGGCGGAGCTCGATACGCGACCGCGGAACCGCCGGGTGGTCGTGCAGATCCTCGGAGAATAGCGAGACCGGCATGCCCGCCGACATCCCGCACGTCAAGGTGACGCTCGACAACGGGCTCGACGTGATCGTGCACGAGGATCGCCATTGCCCGATAGTCGCGGTCAACGTCTGGTACCACGTCGGCTCCAAGAACGAGCGGCCGGGCCGGACCGGCTTCGCGCACCTCTTCGAGCACCTGATGTTCGAGGGCTCCGAGCACCATGACAGCGGCTACTTCCGGCCGCTGCAGGAGGCGGGCGGGGCGCTGAACGGATCGACCAGCGCGGATCGCACGAACTACTGGGAGGTGGTGCCGCGCGGCGCCTTCGAGCGGGCGCTGTGGATGGAGTCGGACCGGATGGGGTATCTGCTGCCGGCCCTGACCCGAGAGAAGCTGGAGACGCAGCGCGAGGTCGTCCTGAACGAGCGGCGGCAGAGCTACGAGAACCGGCCCTACGGGCTCGCGTCGATGACCCTGGCGGCGGCCCACCATCCGCCGGACCATCCGTACCACTGGCCCGTCATCGGTTGGCCCGACGACGTGCGCGCCGCGACCCTCGACGACGTGCGGGACTTCTTCGCGACGTACTACCATCCGGCCAACGCGTCGCTGGCGATTGCCGGCGACGTGCGCGCCGACGACGCCATCGGGGCCGCCCGCGCGTACTTCGAGGAGATCCCCGCGGGACCGGCGCCGCCGCCGGTGACCCCGCCTGCGCCGGCGGCCGGCGACCGGCACCAGGCGCTGCTGCTGGAGGATCGCGTGGGGTCGCCCCGGCTGTACCTCGGATGGGTCACGCCGCGGCTCTTCGGGCCGCGCGACGCCGAGCTGGATCTGGCTGCGACGGTGCTCGCCGGCGGCAAGTCCTCCCGGTTGTACCGGGCTCTGCTCCAGGATCGGCGGCTCGTCACGGATGTCGTGGCGCACCAGTACTCGCTCGAGATCGCCGGCCACTTCAGCGTGGTCGCGACCGCGGCCCCGGACTGCGGGCTGGACGCGATCGAGGCCGCCATCCGGGCCGAGATCGACCGGCTCGCGGCGGACGGCCCGACCTTGGCGGAGCTCGAGCGCGCCCGCAACCTGGCGGAGGCGGACCACGCGTGGCAGCGGCAGTCCGTCGGGGGCTTCGGCGGCCGGTCCGACCTGCTGAACACGTACAACGTCTATACCGGCACGCCCGACTACGCCTCGGCGGACTTCGACCGCTACGTGGAGGCGACGCCCGAGAGCGTGGCCGCCGCCGTCTCCGCCGAGCTCGGGGCGGACTCGCGGGTCGCGCTCAGCGTCGTCCCGGCCGGCCGCGCCGACGCCGCGCTGCCCGGCTCGACACCGGTGGAGACCCGGTAGTGGCGGTCGACAGAAGCGCGTTGCCGCCCGTGGGCGCGCCGGCGCCGTTGCGGTTTCCCGCCATCGAGCGCGAAACCCTGCCGAACGGCGTCCGGCTGTGGAGCGTCGATCACCACGAGACGGACCTGATCGGCTTCGTGCTGCTGGTTCCGTCCGGCTCGGCGGCGGATCCGCCGGGCCGCGAGGGACTCGCCGCCTTCACGGCGGATCTGCTGGACGACGGCACGCGGCGGCGCTCGGGAATCGAGCTGTACGACGAGCTCGGCCGGATCGGGGGGCGGCTCGGAACCGACGTCACGAGCGACGCCACCGTGCTGTCCATCACCGCGCTCGCGCGCCACGCCCGGGACGCCCTGGCGCTGCTGATCGAGCTGGCCACCGAGCCGCGCTTCGACCCGGAGGAGGTCGAACGGATCCGGACGCTGCGGATCAGCCGCATAGCGCAGAGGCGCCACGTGGCCGCCGCGGCCGCCGAGCGCGCATTCCTGCGGTCGGTCTATGGACGGCATCCCTACGGGCATACGCCGGCCGGTACCGAGACGTCGCTCGCGCGAACGACCCTCGACGACGTGCGGGCGTTCCATGCCGTCCACTACGCGCCGGCGAGATGGACCCTCATCAGGGCGGGCGGTCGGGGGCGCGCGCCGGAGGCGGAGCTGGCGTCGCTCGCGTCCGGCGTTCCGCACGACGCGCTCGCCGCGGGCCGGGACGCCGCGCCCGCCGAGACGGGTGCGGCGCCGGCCGAGCCAGCGAACGGCCGCCTCACGTTCGTGCCGCGCGACGGCGCGGTCCAGTCCGAGCTGCGGATCGGGCATGTCGGCGTCGTGCGGCGCGCCGCGGACTACCCGGCCGTCATGGTCATGAACATGGTGCTCGGCGGCCAGTTCGTCAGCCGGCTCAATCTCAATCTCCGCGAGGCCAGGGGCTATACCTACGGGGTCCGGACGGGCTTCGACGGCCGCCGGCGACCCGGGCCATTCGTGCTGCAGACGGCGGTCGATGCCGCGGTGACCGGGGACGCGATCCGCGAGGCGGTGCGCGAGATCAGGGACATCCGCGCCGCCCGGCCGGTGACCGGGGACGAGCTCGCGGCGGCCCGACCGGGGCTGACCAGCGGCTTCGCGCGCAACTTCGAGACGGCCGGGCAGGTCGCGCACGCGGCGATGCGGCTCGCGCTGTTCGAGCTGCCCGACGACGAGTACACGACCTTCGTCTCACGCGTGGCCGCGGTCGACACCGCCGCCGCGGCGGACGCGGCGAGACGCCGCCTCGATCCCGACGCCCTCCGCGTGGTGGTGGTCGGACCGCCGGACGTCGGGCCGTCGCTGGCGTCGCTCGGCCTCGGGGAGCCGGTGCAGGCGACGGTGGACGAGTTTTTTCGATGACCGTTGAAACCGGAACGGGTCTTCGTTCGTTATATTCCTGAAGGCCCCCGAGCATGTCACTGGCCCGCTGGAGCATGAGCCTGGTCGGCATCGCCGGGCTGCTGGCCGCCGTCCTGGCCGCGGCCACGATCTGGCTGCTGTTCACCGAGCCCGTGACGGTGGCGGATGCCGTGACCGAGGGGGACGTGACGCCGCTCGTCCGCGAGCTCGCCGGGTTGCTCTACGAAGCGGTCTGGAACCTGCTGCGCTACCTGCACATCTGAGGATCCCCGCGGGACCCGCGGCCGAGCGGCCCGAGCGCCCGCCGGAGGAACCGGATCAGCACGAATCCGTCCAGCCAGTTGAACGGCGCCACCCCGGTGCTGTAGTGCCCGCAGGGCAGGACGAAGACCTCCGGGTCCAGCCCGCGCCGGCGAAACCCGGCGACCAGTTGTCGAGACAGGCGGACCGGAAACGAGAGGTCGTAGCGCGCGTAGACGAGCAGGGTGCGCGTGCCGCGCATGCGGTCGAGGAAGGGCGCCGGGCTGATGGGCAGCCACGCGTCGCGCAGCGTCTCCAGATCGATGGAGCCTTCGAGTCCGGCCCGCACGTGCGCCGTCGACAGCCCCTCCCAGACGACGTCGGCGAAGTACGGCGAGATGTGGTTGAGGGCCGCGGCCGAGATGCGGGCATCGTGCGCGGCGGCGAGCATCGCCAGGCAGGATCCCAGACTGGTGCCGAGAACGCCGATCCGCTCGTATCCCCGCGACTCGAGCCAGTCGACGGCGCGCCGCGTGTCGAGGACCGCCTGGCGGCAGACCTGGACCGTGCGGCCGAGGTTGGCGCTCACGATGTAGTCGGCCCGGTGCAGCTCCGGGGGCATGCGGGCGTCGTGGTACGGCAGGCTCAGGCGGACCGCGCTGATCCCGAACCGCGCGAGCAGGCCGGCGAGCGCGACGTGGCTGTTCGGGTCCGCGTTCCAGTGGGGGAGCACCACGACGGCGCGGCGGGACTCGCCGGGGCGGAAGGACGCGGGAAAGTACCGCCCGTGGACCGTGTCGTTGTCGGGATGCGGCGTCCGGAACGCGCTGGGAAAGCGCACCTGGCGGCCGTCGAAGCGGAAGTCGCGGCCCGGCGGCGCCGCGTAGAAGCGCTCGCTGTGGGCGGTGGCGTCCGCGGCCCATCCGCGCAACGTATCCGCCGGCGAGCCCGCGGCGGCGCCGTGGCCCGGCCGCGCAACGGCCGACCGCTCGGCCTGCGGAATCCAGTCGAGGCCCCATTCGAAGGGCCGGACGACCCGGTCGGTCGTCGTCGCGACCAGACGGCGTTCCCACTCGTGAAAGAGCCGTGCGATCAAGTCCGTACCGACCGGCAATGCTACTATGCGCGGGTCATGAGCGTGAAACAAGTCGGCGTCAAGGACGCCCGCACCCTGCAGACCGACGAGGGCTACACCTATGTCGATGTCCGCTCGACGCCCGAATACGACAGCGGGCATCCGGCGGGCGCCCTCAACGTGCCGCTGCTGCAACTCGACCCGGCCACCCGCCAGATGCAGCCGAACCTCGACTTCCTCGCCGTCGTCAAGGCCACGCAGGCCGCGGACGCGAAGCTGTTGATCGGTTGCCAGATGGGCGGCCGCTCGCAGCGTGCGGCCGAGATCCTCGCCGCCGCCGGCTACACCGACGTCAGCAACGTGCTCGGGGGCTTCGGCGGGGCGCGCGACCGGGCCACCGGCGCCGTGGTGCACGAGGGCTGGGCGGAGGCCGGGCTGCCGGTGGAGACCGCGGCGACCCCGGGCGGCAGCTACGACGAGCTGCGGGCGAAGGCGAAGAGCTGAGCTGGTCGCGCGTCAGCCGCGGATGGCGCCCTCGCAGGCCGCGGCCGCGGCGAGCAGCCGCGCCGTGGCCCCGCGCCGCCCGACGAGCTGCACGCCCGCCGGCAGGCCGCCGGCCGTCCCGCACGGGATGGAGATGGCCGGGTGTCCCGTCACGTCGAAGAGCTGCGTCAGCCGCAGCGTCAGGGCGCGCGTGGTCTCGGTCGCATCCCCGATGGCGATCCGATCCGTGCCGAGACGCGGTGGGATGATCGGCAGCGTGGGAAGCAGCAGCGCCGCGCGGTTCGCGAGCGCCGCGTCGACCTCGGCGGTCAGGATGCGCCGTCCCCGTTGGGCCCGCACGTAGTCCTCGGCCAGCACGTAGCGGCCCAGCTCGAGCCGCAGCCGCACCCCGCGGCCGTAGGCGTCCGGACGGGCGTCGAGATCGGCCCGATGCTGTTCCGCCGCCTCGGCGAGCTGCGTGTGCAGGTAGACGGGTCCGGTGTCGGCGGCATGCGGGATGTCCACGTCGTCGATCCGGCACCCCGCCCGCGCGAGCCGTTCCACGGTGTCGGCGAACGCGCCTTCCACCGCCGGCTCCAGCAGGTCGAGAAAGTAACGGCGGGGGATGCCGAGCCGCGGCCGGGGGGCGGCCGGCGGTTCGACCTGCTGCCCGCCGCCGTCGGGGCGGTGCGGGCCGTCGCGCATGGCGCCGTACAGCAGCGCCGCGTCACCGACGGAACGCGCGATCGGGCCGACGTGATCGAGCGACGGCGCCAGGGGCACGACCCCCGCGGCGCTGACCTCGCCGTGGGTCGGCTTCAGGCCGACGACACCGCAGCACGACGCCGGGATGCGAATCGAGCCGCCGGTATCGGTGCCGATCGAGGCCAGGGCCATGCCCGCGGCGACGGAGACCGCCGAGCCGCTGCTCGACCCGCCCGGAACGTGCGCCGGCGCGTGGGGATTGCGGACCGGACCGTAGGCCGACTCCTCGCCGGTGGTGCCGAACGCGAACTCGTGGAGGTTGCACTTGCCGACGATGATCGCCCCGGCCGCCCGCAGGCGCACGGTGACCGGCGCATCCGCCGCGGCGCGGTGGTCGGCCCGCAGCCGGGAGGCGGCGGTGGTCGGCGCGCCCGCCGCATCGACGATGTCCTTCAGCGAGATCGGGATGCCGTGCAGGGGACCGCGGTCGCGGCCGCGCGCCAGCTCCGCGTCGAGCGCCCGCGCCTGCCGCCGCGCGTCGTCCGCCAGGACGGTGATGAAGGCGTTGAGGACCGGGTCGCGTTCCTCGATCGTCGCCAGGCACTCTTCCACCAACGCCCCGGCGGTGACTTCTCCGCGTCGCAGCCGGGATCCCAGCGCGGCGATGGTCGTGCCGGGCGACACGATCATCGCTGAGCCCCGGGCGGTGCGGGCGGCGCGCCGTCACGGCCGGCGATCGGGTCGGCGTGCCGACCGGCAGTTTCCCCGCTGCCGGCCGCCCCCTCGTTGCCGGCAGTCTCGTGGGCACGCGCGGCCCGCTCCCCGCCGGTCCTCGCCCAGTCGGCCGCGCGCAGCGCGCGGGTGGCCCGGAACAGCATGTCGAGCAAGGGATCGAGGTCCGGGAGACTCCGCCGCGCCGCGTCCCGACGTGCCTGCTCGCGCCAGTCCTCGAGTTGCATGCGGTCCCGCGGTCAGATCATCGCGTCGTCCCGGAACGCCTCGCCGCGTGCGAAGCGTCCCGGGTCGAACCCGCCGATGTCGAGACGCGCCGACGCGCCGGTCATGAGCAGCTCGGCCAGCGCCGCGCCCGTCGCCGGGGCCATCATCAGGCCGTGTCCGCTGAAGCCGTTGGCGAGGTGGAAGCCGGCCAGCGCCGGGTGCTCGCCGAGCAGCGGGTTGTGATCCGGGGTCATCTCGTACAGGCCCGCCCATCCTTCCACCAGCTCGGCCGCCTCGAAGGCCGGCAGGCGCGCCACGAGCGGCGGCCGGAAGTCGGTGGTCCAGCGGTCGGCATCGCAGGCGAAGTTCTCGCCGGCCGGCTCGTCCAGCTTCGTGCAGGCGACGATGATGCGATCCGGATCGCCGGGCGCGACCGGGTCGTCATGGCGCCAGTGGACGCCGCCCGGGTCGATCACCACCGGGAACCGGTAGGGCCAGCGGTGCGGCAGGGCGCAGCGGAACAGGTGCTGGCGGACCGGGGTCACCGGGAGATCGAGATCGGCCAGCGCCGCGAGCTTCGCGGCGAACGGACCGGCCGCGTTGACCACCGCGCGGGCGTCGAGCGTCACGCCGCCGTCGAGCGTCACGCCGCGCACGCGCCCGCCGGTCACCTCCAGGCGCCTGACCTCCCCGGTGACGTACGTCGCCCCGGCCGCCGCCGCCGCGTGCCGGAAGCCGGCGAGCACCTCGCGCGGATTGGCGTAGCCGTCGTCCGGTCCGAAGATGCCGAAGCGGACGTCGTCGAGAAACAGGTCGGGCACGCGGGCGCGAATCCCGTCGACATCCAGGCGTTCGACGTGCGCGCCGAGCGCGCGCTGCTGCGCGTAGCGCCGCTCGAACCGCGCCGCGTTCCCGTCGTTGGCGAGGAAGAGGTAGCCGCGTTGGCGGAACCAGGCTTGCGGCCGGTGCTCGGGTGTCCGCATCGCCGTGTCGAACCGCTCGTAGAAGCGGACGCTGTACTGGGCGAGGCGGATGTTGGCGGCCGAGCCGAACTGCTGGCGCACGCCGCCCATGGCGAGAAACGACGAGGCCCGCCGATAGGTCGGGTCGCGCTCGACGACGACGACCTCGCCTGCGAAGCCGCCGGTCCGCAGGTGCCAGGCGATGCTGGAGCCCACGACCCCGCCGCCGACGATGACGATGCGGTCAGGGGACATGAGTCGGTGCGGTCGTGACGCCGGTCGTGCTACGCGCGGCGCGGGAGATCGTCCGCGGGCCGCCGCGGGGCGGCGCCGTCCTCGATGTAGCGCTTCAGGGCGTCGAGCGACAGCCCCCAGCCCGAGCTCATGTCGTCCTGGTAGCGCTTCCAGAGCGCCCCGTCGTCCGCCCCGCTCTGGCGGACCCGAACGCGGGTCGCGGGCCCGTCGACGCGGCAGGTCACCTCGAGCCCCATCGGGCCGAGCGCCTCTCCGCTGGCCGGCAGCCAGTACGCGTTGGCCACGAACAGCTCGCGGCCCGGGCGATACTCCATGACCGTGCCGTGGAAGACGCCGCCGTCCAGGCCCTTCCCGTCGCCCCATTCCAGCGCGTACACGCCGAGCGGGCGCGGCGTGGTCACCGAGCGGAGGACGCCCCACCAGGCCGCCAGGGCCCGCGCATCGAAGAAAGCCGCCAGCACGCGGGTCGGCGCCCCGATGATGCGGACCGCGCGCTCGACGCGAAGCCCCTTGTTCTTCGCCATGGACCGGACCGATAATCCTATCACCGCAACACCGGCGCGCAAGGTGCGCACGAACCGCGGAGCAGTGTCCTGGTTTGAAATCGGAAATCTGGATCCCCCTCCGCTCACGGCGGACACGGGATCGCTGGAAGGATGATCGCCGCGGGGACTCCGACGTGGTTGCTCACGGCCTGCAAGGCGAAACCGACGACGAGGAGTCCCAGGCCTAGCCGCGACCAGAACCGGTGGCGGTTCCACCGCGTCTCACGGTGCTGACGCTCCTCGGGGGTCGGCCCACCCAACAGCAGCCTATCGCCCCTGTCAGGATGCACGACATCGCTCGGCAACCCGAACCGGAACAGCAGGACCACGCCAGCGATGTCGAGCGCCAGGCCGATCGAGTTGATGACATCTGGATCCATCCGAACTCCGATTCCGCAAGGGTTCCGATCCGCACATGCTCCCTGAACTCGAACCGCAGTCACGTACGTGACTGCGCGCCCACACGCGTACGCGCGCATGCTCAATGCCGTAGGCATTGAACGCGCGTGCCAGATCTCGGCCGCAATGTCAAGGGTTTCGATCTCGTACCGCGCACGTGGATCACGTACCTTGATCACGTGCGCGGAAACGGACGCGTTCATGTACGCGTAAACTGATCGTGAATGCGGGTCCACGCGCGCACGCGAAGCGCCTCGCGAAAACGGACGCGGATCGCACCCGGATCGCGTGCGCGAAAACGGACGCGTACGTGCTAGTATACGAACATGCACTGCGTGTACGGATCTGCACGTGGTACACGGAGCGACTTGACGATCAGCGACCGAGAGACTAGGGCGATGAGCGACTTCAAAAAGGTCCGATTGGGTGTAACGGAACGCCAGCTTGACGACATGCGCTTCATCAAGGAGGTGTACAGTCTTCCCAACGAGGCGTCTGCCGTCGGCACGGCGCTGGCTGTCACCCGAGCCATTGCGGAGCGCGTCAAGCGGCAGCACGGCCGACTGGTTCTCCACAACGACGACGGGACGCGACAGGAGATCCGCATCCCTGCGAGAACCTGATCGATGGCCGACGGCGACGAACAGAGCCTCGGTGACGCGACGGAGGCCAGAGGGCCAGAGTTCGTCGACGCCTACAGGGGTGATGCGACGTTCTATCGGATAATCGCATACTCTCTCGGAATCGCAATCTCCCTCTCCATCGTGTGCTCACTGGTGGCTGTTCTCTGCGGCAAGTCGGTCCCGAACGGCATTACGGCAATCGGCTCGGCGGCGGTTGGCGCGCTGGCTGGCATATTCACAGCCACGTCCAGAGGCTGAACCAATCACCGCAGTAGTCGCGCTATCGCCGCGATCGTCGGGGCCGGCCGCGCGCGGGCGCCGGCGCCCGCACCGCCGTCCGACCCACCGCCGCCACCGCCGGAGATGAGCAGGGAAGAGTTGGGCGCGCTCTACACGAAGCTCCGGCGAGAGGAGCTGGAGCAGGAGCAAAGACGATGAAAGCCCTCTCCGTCAAGCAGCCCTGGGCCGAGCTGATCGCCCGGGGCGAGAAGACAATCGAGATCCGCGACAAGGGCACCAAGTACCGTGGCCCGCTGCTGATCGTCTCGTGCAAGGAGCCCAACGTCTGGGCCATCGGCTGCGCCATCGCCATGGTCGATCTGGTCGACTGTCGACTGATGGTCAAAGCCGACGAGGGCGCTGCGTTGGGCGAGCATCAGCAGGGGGCCAAGGCGTGGGTGCTGGAGAATCCCCGACGGGTGGAGCACGTGCCCGTCACGGGCAGGCTCGGCGTCTACGACGTCGATCTGGATCCCGGCCAGCTCGGGATCTAGTAGCCGCCAGCCCTAGCCGGAAGTTTCCAGGCCGATCGCTGATAAGTCACTGTTGGTGGTGGAGTT
>VXME01000073.1 GCA_009861545.1 Acidobacteriota bacterium
GGTGGGGGGGTGGGGGCCGGCCTGGGGGCGGTGTCGATCCCGGCGGGGCGGGGACGCGGGGTCGGGCTCGCTGTCCTTCTCGGCCCGGGGGGGGGCCCCGCGGGCGGCGCCGGCCGCGCCGCCGTGCACGACGCGCAGAGGCGCGCCGGCGACACGCACCCGCACTCGATCGAGCGCGGCTTCGAGGGTCTGCCGGAGCGGGTAGTTACGGCTTCCCGTGACCAGGACGCGAATCTCCCGCGGTTCGCGCCGCGGGTCGTAGCCGGCGGGCGGCGGAGCTGTGGTTCGGGCGAGTGTCCACCCCTCGGTCAGTTCGCGGTCGTGCTGGCGGCCGGCTGGCCGTTCCTCGTCGGCGCGCTGCCGGGCGCGGAGCGCTTGGGCGCTCTCGGCCGCGCTGCGCGGCCGGTAGCCGGGGGCCTGCTCTCGGGGCTCGGCCTGCTGGGGCTCCCTGCGTTCGTCCTCGGCGTCGAGCTGCTCGGTGACGAGCTCGGCCGCCGCGCGTACGTCCGTTTCGTCGGCGGCCTCGCCGTCGCCGCCCACGAGCGGGATGGCGTAGTCGTGCGCCAGCACGGCGAGGTGCGAGGCGCCCCGATCGGCCTCATCGGCGAGGACGATCACCAGGTCGGGCTGCTCGTCGAGCAGCTCCTCGTTGCGACGGATGCCCGCGCGACGGTCGTCGTCCCAGGCCGCCGGGAACGCCTCGTACTCGGCGTCGACCATGTTGGCCCACTTGGCGGCCGGGGTGTTCTTGCGGTCGGTCGCCTCGAGGACCTGCATGGGGCGCCCGTCGGCGCCGACGCGGGCGGCTTCCAGCAGGCTGAACGTCCGCTGGCGCGTCGCGTTGTCGTCGCCCCCCGCGATGGCGACGCACATGGGCGTCAGCTCGGGATCGGTGACCAACCGGGCGGGGTTGCCGCCTCCCTCTTCCCTGCTCCGCTGGTGTCCGAAGTACCGCGCCTCGGCCTCGAGGTGGTCTGCCTGGCTGGTGAGGCGTTCGGCGCGCTGTTCGCGCAACGGGTCTCCCGCAATCGCTCGCAGGTGTTCCGCCTGTTCGCGCAGCAGCCGCGCCTGTTCCATCCGCTTCTCGTCGACGGGGCGGTAGTGGTCGAGCCCCTGTTCCCCGGCGTGGCGGCCAGCGTCGCCGGTCCCCGGCGCAGCTGCTTCGGCTCCGGAGGTGAAGGCTTGGTCGGGGGCGTCTGCCGGCGCCTTCGCCTGGAGGAGCCTGGCCTCTTCGAGGAGCACGGCGGAGAGCGCCAGCGGCGTCAGGTTCCCCTCGCCGGTGAACGCGACGACGTTGTGGCCCAGCGCGCCGAGGACCGCGTGCGGGTCGATGCCGGCGTCCAGGCACTTGGCGGGCGAGCAGCCGGGATTTTCGGTGACCATCTGCGCGACCTGCAGGATGCGCGGGTCCCCGAGCGCGAGCGACCGGTGGTTCGGGGAGGCGGTGTTGAGCGCCGCCAGGGCTTGTTCGTGCTGCATTTGCGGCTACCGGGGAACGGAAGTGTAGTCGGCCGTCGAGGAGGCCCCCGGCTGGTGTCGGGGAACCGGCGCCGTGCGTGGCCGCGCACGAGGGTCCGGCGTGGCGGCGCCGCACTTCGGAATGCGGCGGGAGCCAAGTCTGCCGGTGCGCTTCTGCTTCGACGGGGTGGTGCGAGTCGTTGGACTGACTGTGGACCGACGCGGCTCCTGACCGGCGTGCTTCGGCCGCTATGCTCGTGCGTGCCGAAGTTGTCGGTTCTCGGGCCCGCGGCCGTTGCCCTGGCGGTCGGCGGGATCGTTTCTCCGTCGAGTGCGGACGATTTGGGGACGCCGCGGGCGGCGGCCGCGTCGCGCTACGTCCGCCTGGTACTCGAAGCGTCGTCGGCCTACAGGCTGGATCCTCGTCTGGTTGACGCGGTCATTCGTACCGAGTCGGCGTACCGGCCGTTCGCCGTTTCCGCGCGGGGCGCGGCCGGGCTCATGCAGTTGATGCCGGCCACGGCGAGCCGCTTCGGGGTCGTCAACCGTTTCGATCCTGTCCAGAACGTCTTCGGCGGCTGCGCCTACCTGGCCGAGCTGCTCGCCGAGTTCGATCTCGTCCCGGCGATTGCGGCCTACAACGCCGGAGCGGGCGCGGTGCACCGGTACGGCGGCATTCCACCCTATGCGGAGACGCGCCGGTTCGTGGCCCGGGTGCTGCTGCGCTACCTGGATGCCGGCGGGGCCGGTTCGGTCAGCGAGGTCGAGCCGCATCCGTCGACGCGGTAGTGCGGGGCCGCGCGAGCGGGAAACGCCCTGCTCTACCGAGGAACCCGAAACGCGCGGGGTCACAACAGCAAGACTTCGGCGTGCACGCCCGATGCTGCGCCCGATGCGGTGTCGAGTCCCACCGCGGCTTGCGCATGCAGCGAACACCGTCAATCTGAGCCGGTTCGCCGATCCTCTGCACACTACCTCATGCAGAGGAGGGACCGATGAATTGTCGACTTTCGGTCGTGCTCGTCATCGGGTTGGTGACCGTAACGCCAGCCGTCGCTCAGCAGGCCGCCGACGTGCCGCGCTACGAGCTCGCAGTGGGGTTCGCCCCGTTCTTCCGGGCCGATGAGGGCGCCGAGGCGACCCAGGCGCCGAGTGCGTGGATCACGCTGCCGGTGGGCAGACTGGGTGTCCAGATCGACTACCTGCGGAACGTGCGCAGGCAATCGCTCTACTACCTCGGCTACGGCCACACGGACGACCAGGGCCGGGAGATACGCTACAACGTCGCCCGCGCGGACTTCGACGTCGAGCAGATGGTCAGTGCCGCGATCCGGTGGCGGTTTCCGGGACTCGGCGGGAGAAGCTACCTGCTGATCGGAGGGGCCTGGCAGTACAACAGGCGGCGCGCGTGTGTGGCGATTTCGCCGGATGACAGGCCGGAGCATGGCGCACGTGTGGACTTCCCGCCCGGCTTCGAGTGTTCCCGCTCGCCAGACGTGAGGAGCCGCATCCATCTTGCTCCGCTGTACGGCGTGGGGGTGGATCTCCCGCTGGGGTCCCGGTTCTTCGGGAGCGTGCAGTATCGCGCGCGGTGGCTTCCATCCTTGGCTGAAGTACGGGTCGGAGCAGGAATCCGTTTCTGACCGGGCGTGGATCCTGAGGGAGCCGTCCGCTCACTGAACACGGAGGGCGGAGAATCCGACCGGATTCGGCTCGGGACGACCGAACACGGTACGAGAACCGCCCGTTGTCCGGAGGGGGCGTAGCGAGCGGGGAGCCGGCCTCAACAGCAACAGACGGTCGAGGACGGAACAATGAGCCGCGCGCGTGCGGGGACGATCTTTCGTACGGGTGCCAGGTCCCTGTGAGGGTCAGGTGCAACAAGTCGGTGGCGAACTGCGATAGCCGCGGCGGTCGACCAGCGTGAAGCAGACGCCCTGGAGCAGGTCGTTGCGGGGTGCGCCGCGACCGGCCTGATCACGCTTGCGCCGCGCGTACGACGCCGAACCCGCCGCCAGGGTTCCTGAATGCGCGAATTCCGGCCAGATCGCAAATCGCGCGAAGCCGGCGCCGGCCTCGGAGGGCCGCGCCGCGGCGGCCGCGGGCAGGACCGCGAATCCGAGAGCGAGACGGTGGGGTCATGGTTCAATCCTCCCCGTCTCGGAATGCGTGGAAGGACGGAGAGCGGTTCAGTTGCACGCAGCCGGAAGCACATGGATCCCGGAGGGAGGCGAAGACGCGCGGATGCTGTCCAAACGGCCGGAATCCGTGTGCACAGCCGATCCCCGGCGTGTCGTTACGAGCGGCCGGGGGCGATGAGACTGTCGACGAACGAGGTCCGGCCGTCCCGGTCGAAGAGCTCGCGCTGGACGCCGCCCACGATGCGCCGGCGCCCGCTCTGGGCGGGCCGGCTCCAGTCGAGGCTCGGGCGTTGGGGCGGGACTCCCCTCCAGGGCTTCGCGATTGGAACCGTCGTGCCGAGGGTTGCTCCACGGTTGCGGGCCTGCTGTTCGGCCGGACTTGTCGGTCCCTCGCGGTCGTGTTGGGGCGGGCTCGTCATGGTGTCCGTCGCGGGTTCACGCTACCGGCTGCGGCCGCGTCGGCGGAGAGCCGTGCGGCGCGGAGTGGCGGATCCCTACCGCAGCCCGCGATCGTTGTCGATCCGTTGCAGCCGGTCGCTGTAGATTGTCCGATCGCCGTCGAGGTCGCCGCGGACGCAGCGGTAGAGCACGTTGTCGGTCTGCTCGTCGTCGTCGGCGGCCCAGGCCGCGGCGCCGTCCGCCAGGACGGCGACCGACAGGGTCTCGCAATCCGCGAACACCGTGCGGATGCTCCGGTCGGTTCTGGTCCGGAACGCCTGCTGGCGCGGCAGGCTGATGACGTTGAAGATGGCCGTGCCGCCGTCGACCAGCGTGTCGCGCACCCTCTGGTAGAACTCGATCGTCGCCAGGTGGGTGGGCAGGGACGTGCGGTGAGAGTAGGCGTCGGCCACGATGGCGGGCCAGCGCCGCTTCTGGGCGCGGAGCCAGGCTCGCGCGTCGGCGACGACCAGGGGGCCGGCGGGCGGTCCGAACAGCAGGCGCCCGGACAGCTTCCCCTGCCCGGGGTCGATGTCGACGAAGGTCGGGCGCAGGAGGCAGCCGGCGTCGCGGCCGAGCGTGCGTCCCGCCGCCCCGAGGACGGCGACCTCGCGGATGCCGCGATTGCACAGTGCCGTCTCGATGGCCTCGATGTAGGGGTGACCCTTCCCGTCGGGGTCGTCCCGGGATGACGAGCTTCGATTGACCGAGAGGACGCGGGCCTGCTCGGCGGGCACTTCGAGCAGCTCGTAGTCGGCGTAGGCGGTGCGCGCCAGGTAGAGGCGCTGGTCGTTGGTCCAGTAGGCGCCGAGGAGGACGGCCATGAAGGCGGCGGCGCCGATGGGGAGCGCCTTCGGAAAGGCCGCCCATGTGGAAATGGCAAGTTGAAAAGGGACCCCCGTGGCAACGTGAAAAGGGACCCCCA
>VXME01000074.1 GCA_009861545.1 Acidobacteriota bacterium
CGATCGTACCGATGTTCACGTGCGGCTTCGACCTGTCGAACTTCTCTTTCGCCATCGATGGAAACCTCTCACTTACCCTGAATGCGCGCCACGATCTGCTCGCTGACGCTCTCCGGCACCGGCTCGTAGCGGTCGAAGTGCATCGAGTACGTCGCACGGCCCTGCGTCCGCGAACGCAGCTCCGTCGCGTATCCGAACATCTCGGCCAGCGGAACGCGCGCGTTGACGATCTGGCTGCCGCCCCGCGCCTCCATCGAGCGGACCTTCCCGCGCCGCGAGTTCAGGTCGCTGATGACGTCGCCCATGTACTCCTCGGGCACCACCACCTCGATCCGCATCACCGGCTCGAGCAGGACCGCCCCGGCCCGCTGCGCCGCGTGGCGGAAGGCCATGACGCCCGCGATCTGGAACGCGCCCTCCGACGAGTCGACCTCGTGGTAGGAGCCGTCGTAGAGCGTCACGGTGACGTCCTCGATCGGGTAGCCGGCCAGCACGCCGGTCGTCATCGCGTCGCGGATGCCCTGCTCCACCGGCCGGATGTATTCGCGCGGCACGGTACCGCCGAAGATCTCGTTGACGAACTCGAAACCGGCGCCCGGCCGGCCCGGCGTCACGCGGATCTTCACGTGTCCGTACTGGCCTCGCCCGCCCGTCTGCTTGACGTAGCGTCCTTCGCCCTCCGACGGACGGGTCAGCGTCTCCTTGTAGGCGACCTGCGGACGCCCGACGCTCGCCTCCACCCCGAACTCCCGCTTCAGGCGGTCGACGAGAATCTCGAGGTGCAGCTCGCCCATCCCGGAGATGACGACCTGGCCGATTTCCTCGTCCGTCCGCACCTGGAAGGTCGGATCCTCCGCGGTGAGCTTCCCCAGGCCCTGCCCCAGCTTCTCCTGGTCGGCCTTCGAGCTCGGCTCGATCGCCAGGCTGATCACCGGGCTCGGGAACTCCATCGACTCGAGCACCACCGCGTGCTGCGGATCGCAGATGGTGTCGCCGGTGCCGACGCTCTTCAGGCCGACCGCGGCGGCGATGTCGCCTGCGCAGACCTGCTTGATCTCCTCGCGCTTGTTGGCGTGCATCTTCAACAGGCGGCCGATCCGCTCCTTGCGGCCGCGCCCCGTGTTGAGCACCGTCGCGCCGGTCTTCATGACCCCCGAGTAGACACGAATGAAGGTCAACTGCCCGACGTACGAATCGGTCATCACCTTGAACGCGAGCGCCGAGAAGGGAGCCGCGTCGTCCGCGGGCCGCGCGACCACGTAGCCGTCGTCGTCCGCGGCCCGTTGGGGATTGATGCCGGAAATCGGCGGCACGTCCTCCGGCGACGGCAGGTAGTCGATGATGGCGTCGAGCAGGGGCTGTATGCCCTTGTTCTTGAAGGCGGACCCGCACAGCACCGGCACGAACGGTCTCTCTTCGCCCTGCAGCGACTCGATCGCCCGCCGGCGAATGGTGGCGCGAACCTCCGCCTCGGGCAGGGGCTCGCCGTGCAGATACCGGTTGAGCAGGTCGTCGTTGACCTCGCTGACCTTCTCCACCAACTGCTCCCGGTACACCATCGCCTGCTCGCGCAACGCCTCGGGAATCTCCTCGATCGTCGGCGGGGCGCCGAGCGACTCGCCGTTGTGGCGAACCGCCTTCATGCGCACGAGATCGACCACGCCCTCGAACCGGCCCTCGGAACCTATCGGGAGCTGCAGGGCCACCGGATTGGCGCCGAGCCGGGTCCGGATGGACTCGAGGGTGCGGACGAAGTCGGCCCCGACGCGATCCATCTTGTTGACGAAGCAGATGCGGGGGACCCGGTACTTGTCCGCCTGCCGCCAGACGGTCTCGGTCTGCGGCTCCACTCCCGCCACCGCGTCGAACACCGCGACCGATCCGTCCAGCACGCGCAGCGAGCGCTCCACCTCGGCCGTGAAATCGACGTGGCCGGGCGTGTCGATGATGTTGATCCGGTGGTCGCGCCAGACGCAGGTCGTCGCCGCCGACGTAATCGTGATGCCGCGCTCCTGCTCCTGCGCCATCCAGTCCATCACGGCGGTGCCGTCATGAACCTCGCCGACCTTGTACGTGATCCCCGTGTAGAAGAGAATGCGCTCGGTCGTGGTCGTCTTGCCGGCATCGATGTGGGCCATGATGCCGATGTTCCGGGTCCGATCGAGAGGAACCGATCTGGCCATCTCGTGCGTCGCCTGCGGCGCGGGCCGCGACTTCGTATTCCTCGGCGTTGCGATAATCGAATCAGCCGTGCTCACGATTGTTCCGTTCCTGCGACTCCACCGCCGCCCGATCCCACCGGCGCACCCCTACCAGCGGTAGTGCGCAAATGCCTTGTTGGCCTCCGCCATGCGGTGCGTATCTTCCCGTTTCTTCACCGAGCCGCCCCGGAGGTTCGACGCGTCGATCAGCTCGTTCGCCAGCTTCTCCCGCATCGTCTTGCCGTCGCCGCGGCTGCGCGCGTACGAGGTCAACCAGCGGATGCTCAACGACAGGCGTCGATTCTGCGTCACCTCGACCGGCACCTGGTAGTTCGATCCGCCGACGCGCCGCGACTTCACTTCCAGGCTCGGCTTCGTGTTGTCGACCGCCCGCTTGAAGATCTTGAGCGGATCGTCGCCGGTCCGTTCCTTGATGATGTCGAGGCTGCCGTAGACGATGCCTTCGGCGACGCTCCGTTTGCCGCTCTTCATGATCATGCGCACGAACTTCGTGAGCAGCGTGCTGTTGTACACGGGGTCCGCCGGCACCTCGCGCTTCGGCACTTCTCGTCTGCGTGGCATCGCGACTGATCTCCCCCGGCCCTGACTACGACTTCGGGCGCTTCGCGCCGTACTTCGATCGACTCTGCTTGCGGCCCGCCACCCCGACGGTGTCGAGCGTCCCCCGCACGACGTGATACCGCACGCCGGGCAGATCCTTCACGCGCCCGCCCCGGATCAGGGCCAGCGAGTGCTCCTGCAGGTTGTGCCCCTCGCCGGGGATGTAGCTCGTCACCTCGATGGCGTTGGTCAACCGGACCCGCGCCACCTTCCGGAGGGCCGAGTTCGGCTTCTTCGGCGTCTGCGTGAAGACGCGAACACAGACGCCCCGTTTCTGCGGGCAGCCCTGCAGGGCCGGGCTCTTCGTCTTGTTGACGACCCGTTCCCGTCCCTTGCGGACGAGCTGGCTAATCGTCGGCACCGGTACTCCCTCGCTTGACGTCACGCCCGCCCAAACCGGATGAGCGTCCGACACCCGACAGTTGCGGCCGAAACCTTGAAGCGACCGTCGCGAAACCGGCGGTCCCTTGGCGCCTCGACCAGTTGACCCTAAATCAGTTTGCTCGCCGTGCAGGCGACCCGCGGCTCTCGCTCACCCGCGAACCGCCGAGCGCTGGAAAGAGGTCCGTGAAAGACTCCGCCTCTTTCGGACGGGCCGGAGCCGGATAGGGTTTCCCGGCACCGACAAAACCCACGGATACTACCACCAAACCGAATGCAGCACAAGGCAGGCCGCTTTCCGCGGGCTTCCCGCCCCCGCGACGGCTCGCGCCCGGACTGCTGGCGCCCCGAAACGCCTCGCTGGCTCGGCGTTTCGGCGCAGACTCCTAGATTCCCTCTCGCACCCGCGTCTCCCGAGCCCCGAGCGGACTCAACGTGTCGACGGCCCCCACCGCGCTCCGGGCCACCCCCCGCTCGTCCGGATCGACGAAGTAGTCCATCTCGTGCTCCGCGTCCAGGTCGTCCGACAACGGCGGCGGCGGCGGCTCGTCCGCCTCGATCCGGACCTGACGGTAGTAGTCGAACCCGGTGCCGGCCGGAATCAGCCGTCCCATGGTCACGTTCTCCTTCAGGCCACGCAGATGGTCCACCTTGCCGGAGATCGACGCCTCGGTCAGAACCCGCGTCGTCTCCTGGAACGACGCCGCGGAGATGAACGAATCGGTCGACAGCGACGCCTTGGTGATCCCGAGCAGGAGCGGCCGGCCGGTGGCCGGCTGCCCGCCCTCGGCGAGCACGCGCTCGTTCTCGGCCGCGAACCGGAACCGGTCGACCTGCTCGTCGACGAGAAGCTCCGTGTCCCCCACGTCCTCGATCTTCACCCAGCGCATCATCTGCCGGACCATCACCTCGATGTGCTTGTCGTTGATGGCCACGCCCTGCAGCCGATAGACCTCCTGGATCTCGTTGACCAGGTAGCTGTGCAGGGCCTTCTCCCCCAGCACGCTCAGGATGTCGTGCGGGTTCGACGGTCCGTCCATGAGCGGGTCGCCGGCCCGTACCCGATCACCCTCCTGGACATTGAGGTGGACGCTGCGCGGCAGGGAGTACTCGCGCTGCTCCGCGCCCGGCTCGTCGGGCACGATGATGATCTTCCGGACGCCCTTGACGATGCCGCCCTGCTTGACCGTGCCGTCGATCTCGCTGATGACCGCCGTCTCCCGCGGCTTGCGCGCCTCGAACAGCTCCACGACGCGCGGCAGACCGCCGGTGATGTCCTTGGTCTTCGTCGTCTCGCGCGGGATCTTCGCCAGCACGTCGGTCGCGTGGACCTGGTCGCCGTCGCTCACCATCAGATGGGCGCGCGCCGGCATGGGATAGCGGCGCCCTTCGATCGCCAGCACCGGCAACTTCTTCTCGCCCGGCGCCCCGCCGACGACCCGGCGCTTCTCGCCCGCCCGGAACGGAATGGCGGCAAGCGCCTCCGCGACGACGCCCGCATCGTCCTCGCCCACGACGCGCTGCTCGATCACCACGGCCGCCGGCGCCGTTTCGTCCGCACCGGCATCGCCGCCCTCGAACCGGACCCGGCCCGCCTGCTCCGCCACGATCGCGGCGCCGTCCGGCGGACCCGCCAGCTCGTCGCCCGCCGACACCTGGGCGCCGTTCGACACCTGGATCGCCGCGCCGGCCGGGATCTCGTAGCGGTGCTCGACGTCCTCGATCTGTACCACGTGCTTGTCGATGTTCTCGAACCGGACCTTGCCCGCCTGGCCCGCCTGGACCGGCTCGCCGTGCGGCCCGGTGGCCAGCTCGTCGCCCGCCGCCACCTCCGCGCCGCTCTTCCTCACGTGCAGCACCGCGCCCATCGGGATCGGGTGCCGGCTGACGATCCGGATCGCGGGCTGCTTCTCCTCCGGCGCGTCGATGATGATGCGCTCGGTCAGGCCGGTCACCTCGTCGAACTTCTCCTCGAAAGTGATGTCCTTCTTGATGTCCTCGAAGTGCACGACGCCGGAATTCTCGGTGAGGATCGACCGCGTGTAGGGATCCCACTCGACCAGCGTCTCGCCGATCTCGGCGGTCTCTCCCGGACGCACCTTCAGGCGGGCGCCGTAGACCAGCTCGTAGTGTTCGCGCAGCCGCCCCTGGGAATCCCGGACGATGAGCTCGCCGGTCCGGTTCATGACGACGCCCTCGCGGGCGTCGGCGCTGCCGGTGGGCACGGCCTTGCCCTGCGCGTCGAACCACACCGCCTGCACGCCCTTCAACTCGACGACGCCCTCGTGCTTGCTCACGTGGGTCGACTGCTCCGAACCGGACGCGGTGCCCCCGATGTGGAAGGTCCGCATGGTGAGCTGCGTGCCGGGCTCGCCGATGGACTGCGCCGCGATCACCCCCACGGCCAATCCCAGCTCCACCAGCTTGCCGGTTCCCAGATCGCGTCCGTAGCAGCGTGCGCACACGCCGCGGCGCGACTCGCAGGTGAGCACCGACCGGATCTTGACCGTCTCGATGCCGGCCTCCTGAATCTCGGACGCGAGCTCTTCGTCGATCTCCGTGTTGGGCTCGGCCAGGATCTTGCCGCTGACCGGATCGCACACCCTCTCGAGCGAGACGCGGCCGATGATGCGGTCGCGCAGCGGCTCGATGATCTCCCCGCTCTCGACGATCGCCTGCGCTTCGATGCCGTCGATGGTGCCGCAGTCGATCTCGGAGATGATGACGTCCTGGGCCACGTCCACCAGACGGCGCGTCAGGTAGCCGGAGTCGGCGGTCTTGAGCGCCGTGTCGGCCAGTCCCTTGCGCGCGCCGTGCGTCGAGATGAAGTACTGCAGCACGGTCAGGCCTTCGCGGAAGTTCGACGTGATCGGCGTCTCGATGATCTCGCCCGACGGCTTCGCCATCAACCCCCGCATCCCGGCGAGCTGCCGCATCTGCTGCTTGCTGCCCCGGGCCCCGGAATCGGCCATGACGAAGACCGGGTTGAACGCCTGTCCGTCCTGATCGAGATTCTCCATGCCGACGAACATCTCGTCGGCGATCTTCTCGGTGACGCCGGACCAGATGTCGATGATCTTGTTCTTCTTCTCGCGGTCGGTGATGGCGCCCTCGTTGTACTGCTTCTCGACCTCGATGACGCTCTCCCGCGCGCTGTCGACGAGCCGCGCCTTCTCCTCCGGGATCACGAGATCGTTGATGCCGATCGACATCCCGGACTTCGTCGCGTAGAGGAAGCCGAGGTCCTTGAGGCGGTCGAGCATCTGCACCGTCAACTCGAGCCCGCGGCGCAGGTAGCTGTACTGCACCAGTTGCTGCAGGCCCTTCTTCTTGAGCAGGCCGTTCACGAACGGGATCTCGTCGGGCAGCGCGTGGTTGAAGACGACGCGGCCGACCGTGGTCTCGATGATCTCTCGATCGAGCTTCTGCACGGCCGTGTGCAGGACGTCCTGATCGTCGCGCCCGGCGGCCAGGTCCATGTACGGACCGCTCAGCCGGAAGCGGATCGGCGTCAGCGTCTCGACGTCGCCCGACTCGAGCGCCAGCAGCACGTCCTCCTCGTTCCGGAACACCGGCAGCGCGTCGGCCTTCCGCATCGGCCGCGGCTTCCCGTCCTCGCCCTCCTCGATGCCGAAGATCCGGCCCACGCCCTTCGCATGCGGATTCGCCTTGGTCAGGTAGTAGCAGCCGAGCACGATGTCCTGCGAGGGCACGGCGATCGGCGTCCCGCTCGACGGCGACATGATGTTGTTGGACGACAGCATGAGCACCGACGCCTCGATCTGCGCCTCCGGCGACAGCGGCACGTGCACGGCCATCTGGTCGCCGTCGAAGTCCGCGTTGAACGCGGTGCAGACCAGCGGGTGGATCCGAATCGCCTTGCCCTCCACGAGAACCGGCTCGAAGGCCTGAATCCCGAGGCGGTGCAGCGTCGGAGCGCGGTTCAGCAGCACCGGGTGCTCGCGGATCACCTCCTCGAGGATGTCCCAGACCTCCGGCTCGTGCTGCTCGACCATCTCGCGCGCCTGCTTGATGGTCGCGACCATCTCGCGCTGCTCGAGCTTGTTGTAGATGAACGGCTTGAACAGCTCGAGCGCCATCTTCTTGGGCAGCCCGCACTGGTGCAGCTTCAGCTCCGGCCCGACCACGATGACCGAGCGCCCCGAGTAGTCGACCCGCTTGCCGAGCAGGTTCTGGCGGAAGCGCCCCTGCTTGCCCTTCAGGGTGTCGGACAGCGACTTCAGCGGGCGGTTGTTGGCGCCCCGCAGCACGCGCCCGCGGCGGCCGTTGTCGAACAGGGCGTCCACCGCCTCCTGCAGCATCCGCTTCTCGTTGCGGATGATGACGTCGGGCGCCTTCAGCTCGATCAGCTTCTTCAGCCGGTTGTTCCGGTTGATGACCCGGCGATAGAGGTCGTTCAGGTCGGAAGTGGCGAAGCGCCCGCCGTCGAGCGGCACGAGCGGCCGCAACTCGGGGGGAATGACGGGAATGACGTCGAGAATCATCCACTCCGGACGATTCGTCGAGCGCCGGAACGAATCGACCACCTTCAGGCGCTTGGCGTACTTCAGCTTCTTCTGGACCGAGGTCTCGTCGCGCATCTTCTGCCGCAGCTCGACCGCCAGATCCTCGATCTCCACCGTGCGCAGAAGCTCCTTGATCGCCTCGGCGCCCATCTGCGCGTGGAACGCGCCGTGCTCCTCGAGCGCCTTGCGGTACTCCTCCTCCGTCAGAAGCTGGTTCTCCTTCAGGCCGCTGTCGGCGGGATCGATGACGACGTACGCCTCGAAGTACAGCACGCGCTCGAGGTCGCGCAGCGAGATGTCGAGCAGGTGGCCGATGCGGCTCGGCAGGCCCTTGAAGAACCAGACGTGGCTGACCGGCGTGGCCAGCGTGATGTGGCCGAGGCGCTCGCGGCGCACCTTGGCCTGCGTCACCTCCACGCCGCACTTGTCGCAGATGACGCCCCGGTGCTTCATCCGCTTGTACTTGCCGCACAGGCATTCCCAGTCGGTGACGGGCCCGAAGATCTTCGCGCAGAACAGCCCGTCGCGCTCCGGCTTGAACGTGCGGTAGTTGATCGTCTCCGGCTTGGTCACCTCGCCGTGCGACCACGACAGGATCTTCTCCGGGGACGCGAGGGTGATCCGGATGGCGTCGAAATCGACGGTCAGGGAACTGCGGTCTGCAAAGCTGGGTCGCATGGAGTTCCTTCCCTCACGCCTCGCCGTCGGCGCCTTCGAGCATGGCCGAAGCGACGTCGACGGCGGACTCCTCTCCGGCATCGCCGTCGCCGGACTCCGCATCGACCGCCGCGGCCTCGACCAGCGGCGTCCGGGTCTTGATCAGATCGACGTCGAGGCACAGCGCCTGCAACTCGCGGATCAGGACGTTGAACGACTCCGGCAGGCCCGGGGCGAACGATGCGTCGCCCTTGACGATCGCCTCGTAGATCTTGGCGCGGCCCGTCACGTCGTCCGACTTCGCCGTCAGCAACTCCTGCAGAATGTGCGCGGCCCCGTAGGCCTCGAGCGCCCACACCTCCATCTCGCCGAACCGCTGTCCGCCGAACTGCGCCTTGCCGCCCAGCGGCTGCTGCGTGATCAGCGAGTACGGCCCGATCGAGCGGGCGTGGATCTTGTCGTCGACCAGGTGCGACAGCTTCAGCATGTAGATGTAGCCGACGGTCACCTTCTGCTCGAACGGCTCGCCGCTCATCCCGTCGTACAGGGTCGTCTTGCCGCCGGTCGGCAGCCCCGCCTTGTCGAGCCACTGCTTGATCTCGGGCTCGCGTGCGCCGTCGAAGACGGGCGAAGCGAAGTACAGCCCCAACTGGTGGGCCGCCCAGCCCAGGTGCGTCTCCAGAATCTGGCCGACGTTCATGCGCGACGGCACGCCGAGGGGATTGAGAACGATCTCCACCGGCGTCCCGTCCGGCAGGCGCGGCATGTCCTCTTCCGGCAGGATGCGCGCGATGACGCCCTTGTTGCCGTGGCGGCCGGCCATCTTGTCGCCCACCGACAGCTTGCGCTTCATCGCGACGTACACCTTGACCAGCTTGATGACGCCCGGCGGGAGCTCGTCGCCGCGGCGAATCTTCTCCTTCTTCTCCTCGAAGAGCTGCCGGATCACCTCGACCTGCCGCTCGGTGCGCATTTCGAGCGCCTGCAGCTCGTCCTCCAGCGCGGCGTCCTCGGTCTCGATCCGCACCCGCGCCAGCTCCGTGAAGGGCAGCTCGCGGATGATCTTCTCGGTGAGCACCGTTCCCTGCTCGAGGCGCCGCTCGGTCCCGAACTCGTCGTAGAGGTCGGCGGCCAGCTTCTGCCCCTTGACCCGGGTGAGCAGCCGCTTCTTGACCTCGTCGTGCAGGATGCGGATCTCGTCCTGCAGGTTCTTCTCCATCATCTCCAGCTCTTCGGCCTCGATCGCCTTGGCGCGGTCGTCCTTCTCGATCCCCTTGCGCGAGAAGATCCGGACGCCGACCACGATGCCTTCGATGCCGGGCGGGCAGAGCAGCGACGCGTCGCGCACGTCGCCCGCCTTCTCGCCGAAGATGGCGCGCAGCAGCTTCTCCTCCGGCGTGAGCTGGGTCTCGCCCTTGGGCGTGACCTTGCCGACCAGGATGTCCGACGGCTTGACGTAGGCGCCGATGCGGATGATGCCGCTCTCGTCGAGATCCTTGAGGAAGCCCTCGGAGACGTTCGGGATGTCGCGGGTGATCTCCTCGGGTCCGAGCTTGGTGTCGCGCGACTCGATCTCGAACTCCTCGATGTGTATCGAAGTGTAGTAGTCGTCCTTCACCAGACGCTCGGAGACGAGAATGGCGTCCTCGAAGTTGTAGCCGCGCCAGGGCATGAAGGCGACGAGCACGTTGCGCCCCAGCGCCAGCTCGCCGCGCTCGGTGCACGGCCCGTCGGCGAGCACCTGCCCCTTGTCCACCCGCTGCTCCACCCGCACGATCGGCTTCTGGTTGATGCAGGTGTTCTGGTTGGATCGCCGGAACTTCGTCAGGTTGTAGATGTCGGCGCCCATCTCGCTCGACGCGCCGGCGCCGGACTGCTCGCCTTCGACGCGCACCACGATCCGCTGCGAGTCCACGAAGTCGACCACGCCAGTGCGGCGCGCCGTCACGACGGCGCCCGAGTCGCGCGCCGTGATGTACTCCATGCCCGTGCCGACGAACGGCGCGCGGGCGCGCAGCAGCGGGACGGCCTGCCGCTGCATGTTCGAGCCCATCAGCGCGCGGTTCGCGTCGTCGTTCTCGAGGAACGGAATCAGCGACGCGGCCACCGAGACCAGTTGCTTCGGCGAGACGTCGATGAACTCGACCTTCTCGCGCTCCGCGAGCACGAAGTTCCCGGCCTCGCGCGAGTTGATCCGCTCGTCGACGAGATCGCCCTCGTCGTTGAGCTTGGCGTTCGCCTGGGCGATGACGTACTTGTCCTCCTCCCACGCCGACAGGTAGAAGGAGTGCGGCTCGTACTCCGCGGGGCGCTTCTTGCGGCGCTTCGCCGCCGCGTTCTCGGCCTCGGCTTCGGCCGCCTCGACGACGTCGCCCACCTTGAACTTCGTGCCGCCCGCGTTGGCGATCTTCACGTAGTCGACGGCGCGGCCCGTCTTGACGGTGCGGTACGGCGACTCGATGAAGCCGAACTCGTTGATGCGCGCGTAGCACGACAGCGACGAAATCAGCCCGATGTTCGGGCCCTCCGGCGTCTCGATGGGGCAGATCCGGCCGTAGTGGGTGGGGTGCACGTCGCGCACCTCGAAGCCCGCCCGCTCGCGCGACAGCCCGCCCGGGCCGAGCGCCGACAGGCGCCGCTTGTGGGTGATCTCCGACAGCGGGTTGGTCTGGTCCATGAACTGCGACAACTGCGACGAACCGAAGAACTCGCGGATCGCGGCCATCACCGGCTTGGCGTTGATCAGGTCGTGCGGCATGGCCGTGGCCATCTCCTGATAGACGGACATCTTCTCCTTGATGGCCCGCTCCATCCGCACCAGACCGATTCGGAACTGGTTCTCGAGCAGCTCGCCGACCGACCGCACGCGCCGGTTGCCGAGGTGGTCGATGTCGTCCACGTTCGACGGATTCCGCCGCAGGGTCAGCAGATACCGGATGACCTCGTAGAAGTCCTGCGGCTGCAGGACGCGCTCGTCCAGCGAGGTGTCGAGACCGAGCTTCGTGTTCAGCTTCAGCCGCCCCACCCGCGAGAAGTCGTACTTCTGCGGGTTGAAGAACAGGCTCTCGAACAGCGAGCGCGAGCTGTCGAGGGTGGGCGGATCGCCGGGCCGCAGCCGCCGGTAGATCTCGATCAGCGCCTCCTCGTGCGTCTTGATCGGATCCTTCTTCAACGTCGCCGACAGCACCGGGCCGACCTCGTCCTGCTCGGGGAAGAAAACCTCGATGGCGCCGACTTCCTTCTCCTGCGCCATCGCCACGAGGCGCGGCGTGAGCTCCTCGTTCGCTTCGAGGATCACCTCGCCCGTCTCCGGATCGACGACGTCGGCCACCGCGAAGGCGCCGGTGAGCTCCTCGGGCGCCAGCTCGACCGAGGCGATGCCGGCCCGCTTGAGCGCCTCGATGCCGGTGCGCGTCAGCTTGCGCTGCTTCCTGACCAGCACGTCGCCGCCGGCCCCCTCGACGTCGGCTGCCGCGCGCCGGCCGACCAGGGTGTCGCTGACCGCCCAGGCAAGAGCCGACCCGGTGGCGACGATGCGCTCCACCGTGTAGAAGGCCCGGATGATGTCATCCGGATCGTGCAGCCCGAGCGCCCGCAGGAAGACGGTGGCCAGGAACTTGCGTTTCCGGTCGATGCGGACGTACAGCAGGTTCTTGGCGTCGTACTCGAACTCCACCCACGATCCGCGGTACGGAATGATCTGCGCGACGAAGGCGGCCTTGTCCTCCGAGTGGAAGAACGCGCCCGGCGACCGGTGCAACTGCGAGACGATGACGCGCTCGGTGCCGTTGATGAAGAACGTCCCGTTGTCGGTCATCAACGGAATCTCGCCGAAGTAGACCTCCTGCTCCTTGATGTCCCGGATCGACTTCACCCCGGTGTCCGGATCCTTGTTCCACACGCCGAGCTGAATCGTCACCTTGAGGGGCACCGAATAGGTCATGCCCCGTTCCTGGCATTCCTGGACGTCGTACTTCAGTTGCAACCCGACGGTCTCGCCGCACACGTCGCACACGGTGCCGCGCACGTTGTCCGCCGCGCCGCACGACGGGCAGATGACCTCGCGCTCGCCGTAGGGGTCGGCCTCTAGCACGGCGCCGCACTGCGAGCACGGCTGCCGCAGATGCTGCAGGCCGCTCAGGCGCTTGCACTTGCACTCCCAGTCGCCGATCGAGTAGTCGATGAACTCCAGCGAGGAGTTCTCCCGAAAGTCGCTGATCGGAAAGACGGACTTGAACACCGACTGCAGACCGGCGTCCTCACGCTCGGCCGGCATCCGGTTCATCTGCAGGAAGCGCTCGTACGACTTCTTCTGGATCTCGATGAGGTTCGGGATCGGAACCGCCGCGCGGATCTTGGAGAAATCGATGCGCTCGCGATATACGTTCTTCGGCAGGATGTGCTGCACGGTTGAAGCCCTCTCCGTCGATCAAGGAAACGCGTCGGACGCGGTCGCGTACCCCCCCCCAAACAACCCGCCCCCCCCCCCCCCCCCCCCCCCCCCCCCCCCCCCCCGCGCCCCCCGCCCCCCCC
>VXME01000075.1:0-8819 GCA_009861545.1 Acidobacteriota bacterium
TTCCGAGAGGTCTTCGGCGTGATCTGACGCCGTGCGAAATGAGGGGATGCATGAGGCCGGCCTCGGGTTTTCCCCCCCGGAGGTCGTCGTGCAGGTCAAGGCCCTCGCCTGTGAGTTGCCTTCCACGCACGGGGTGCCCCTGGCGCGATGGAGCAGGGCGGAGCTCGCGCGATATGTGCAGGAAACCGGCCTGGTCGGCACCATCAGTGGCAGCACGATTTGGCGCTGGCTCTCCAAGGACGCGATTCGTCCCTGGCAGCATCGATCCTGGCTCTTTCCCCGCGACCCCCGCTTCGCGCAGAGGGCCGCACCCGTCCTCGATCTGTACCAGCGGTGTTGGGAAGGCCAACCCCTCCACGACGACGAGTTCGTCATTTCGGCCGACGAGAAGACGAGCATCCAGGCGCGTCGCCGTACCCATGCCTCCGTACCTGCCCGCCCCCGCCGCGCCATGCGCGTCGAACACGAATACCAACGCCGCGGTGCCTGGGCCTACCTCGCAGCCCTCGATGTGCACCGCGCCCACGTGGTCGGGCGCTGTGAGGCCAAAACCGGAATCCTGCCCTTCCGGCGCCTGGTCGAGCAGGTCATGGCTACCGACCCCTACCGACAGGCCCGCCGCGTGTTCTGGATCGTCGACAACGGCTCCTCGCACCGCGGCGCGCGATCCATCCAACGGGCGCAGACGTGGGACCCCAGGTTGCAGCTCGTCCATACCCCGTGCCATGCCAGTTGGCTCAATCAGATCGAGATCTCGATCGTGCAACGCAAGGTCCTGACGCCAAACGACTTCTCCGACACCGCGGAACTCGCCGACCGCCTCCGCAACTTCGAGAGCCACTTCGCCAAGATCGGCAAACCGTTCGAGTGGACCTTCACCCGCGACGACTTGACCAGACTCCTCAAGAAACTCGACTCACCGTCCCTTGCCGATGCCGCGTGAATACGTTGCCGAACTTATGACCCAGCGGTACTTAGGCTGTCAATTCCTGGCGTCCTCTCACGGCCAAAACGATCGCCGCCGACTAGACCCGCTTCTGGCCTGTCACGAGTCCGTAGCCCGTCCGCCAGTATTCGTCGTACCCCGCCGCCGCCGTGGTCGCGCCGGCCGTCTCCAGGCACACCGATATGGCGAACATCCGCACTCGGCACGCGACGCCCGGAATCACACCGCGGCCGTCACACCCTAGCCGCTCGTAAGTCCCCTGCTAGCAACGCGATCCAACGTCCCGCGCGGCCCAACGGGGCCGCTCTATGTTCGGCGCGGCGTGTAGGGGAGCGACCGCGCGCAACCTTGCGGTTTCTTGGCCCCGGCAGGCGTTTCTGCGTCACACCTGCCGGGTCGCGATCGCATCCCTTCAAGTTGTCCTTTCGGGAAGGCGCCCATGACATCTAGAACAGCAGCTTCGCGGCGAATTGCATCTGGCGCGGCGGGCCCACGGTGCCGGTGATCCGGCCGAACGTGGGCAGGCCGAAGGCGCCGCTGGGGTTGTCGAAGTTCACGCGGTTGAACAGGTTGTAGACCTCGTAGCGGAGTTGGAGGTCGACATCACCCGCCGGAATCGTCCGGAAGATCGACAGGTCCACCTGGCTCCGAGCGGGACCGCGGAACCCGTTGCGTTCCGGCATGTTGGTTGCGACCGTGTTGATCGGCTGCGGCTCGAACGCGTCGGGGTTCAGCCACTGCTCGTAGGTCGGGTTGGCAAGCGCCGCCGTGCCCAGGAGATTGGGGCGGTCGCCGCGCGCGCCGGTGTTGGTGCGAGGCGAAGCGTTCTGCACGTTGAATGGCCGGCCCGACTGCCAGTAGGCGATGCCGTTGACCTGCCAGTCGCTCAGCAGCGCCCCGGCGGCGCCGGTCCCACGGAACGGCATCTCCCAGGTGACCGAGAGCACCACGCGATGCCGGACGTCGTTGTCCGCCGCGAACTTCTCGATCACGCTCTCGTCCCAGGGCGCTCCGTCGGTTCGCTGGTTGTGCGCCAGCGTGTAGTTGAAGCTGAAGCCGAGTCCGCCGACCGGGCGGCGCTGGAACACGAGCTGCATCGAGTCGTACTGCGACTCGAAGGCCGACGAGAAGACCCTGATGTTGCTCACGCTCGGCAGTTGCGCGGCGTACGGGCGCCGGGCAGAGATGTTACCGGCGCCCACCGGAGGCAGGTTCAGGTTGATCCGGCCGGCGACGAAATCGCCGCGCGAGCCGACATAGCCGAGGCCGACAACGTTGTGGCCGATCTGCCGCTCGAGGATCGCGTTGAACTGCTGCACTCGTGTCGACCGGAAGTCGAGCGCGACAGCGCCGATGTTGCCGGTCGGGTTGCGGTGGTCAGTGGGTTCCGGCGTCGGCAGACCGTCGCTGAGCCGTAACGCGGGCACGCCCGACGTGCTGTTCTGGAACTGCTGGTTGCTGATGAACGGCGCGTTCTTCATGGTCGCGTCGCTCGTGATGTTGCCCGGGAAGTACGAGACACCGTACCCGCCGCGCAGCACCAGAGAATCGCTCAGCGAGGCCGCGAATCCCAGCCGGGGGGCGAGATTGGAGTAGTCGGTCGCGATGCCGGCGGTCTCCGAGACGCCGTTGTGTCCGGGAATGATGATCTGCGCGCTGACCGGGTCGAAGTTCGAGATCCGGTTGGTCTCCTCCCGAAGCGGCGTGAAGACGTCGTACCGCAGACCCAGGTTGAGCGTCAGCCAGTCGTTCGCGCGCCAGTCGTCCTGGACGAACAGGCTGTACTCGTTGGTGTGGTACTGCGGAACCACCAGCGCGTGGGCGCGACTGATGAGGTTGGGGAATCCGAGCAGGAACGAGGCCATCGCGTCACCGCCGGCGCCGACGCCGTTGCTGGTCTCGAGCGCCGAGAACTCGAACTGGCCGATCGCCTGCTCGCTCTGGAACACGGAGTACTCGCGCAGGATGACTCCGCCGCCGAACCGCACGTTGTGCTCGCCCGCGGCCCTGGTCAGCGTGAGGTTGAACTGGGTCGTGTCGTCGATCTGGCCCAGCGGGATCCAGTTCGAGGCCCCCAGCCCCGAGTACCCATCGAATTGCAGCGGTACGAGTCCCGAGGTTATGTCGTCTCCCTCGATGTTGCCGTTGGGGATGCCGAACTGACTGGTCAGCGTCCGGCCGTAGTTGACCGGCAGCGACAGCAGGTCGACCTTGAGGTAGCCGCCGCGGGCCTCTGCGATGAACGACGGGCTGAACACGCGGGTGTAGTTCACCTGCACGCCGTGCGCCCCGGTGACGTTGGGGCCCGGCCAGGCAGTGCCGCCGCCGGAGCAGCCCGGGTCGATGCCATTGGCGATCGGGCAGGCCGACGGCGTGTAGACGTCCACGTCGTTCCAGGAGTACCGCACGAACATCTGGTTGTTGCCATCGAAGCGATGGTCGACGCGGAAGTCTGCCGTCATGGTGTCCTGCGTGCGGTCGGTCACGCTGGCGTAGTTGGCCGACAGGCCCGCACTGGTGGGCTCCGGGTATAGCTCGATCAGCGCCCGGGCAATTGGCGACATCCGGCTCGCCGGGATCCGATTGCCGGCGAACGGCAGGCGCGTCAGCGGGTCGTGGATCTGCACCGGAAGCTCGGAGAAGTCGCCGATGCGCATCGCCATCGTCGGCACCGTGATCACGTTCGTCACACCCGACGTGTGGGCGTAGTTCTCGAAATCCGCGAAGAAGAACGTCCGATTCGGGGCAATCGGGCCGCCGACACTGCCGCCTGCCTGGTATTGCTCCAGCGTGGGCTTGGTCGCGGCGAAGAAGTCCTGCGAGTCGAACCGGTCGTTGCGGAGGTAACCGAACAGCGAGCCGCGGAAGAGGTTCGTGCCCGACTTCGTGATGACGTTGATGACGCCGCCGGCCGTCCGGCCGACCTCGGCCGTGTAGTTGTTGGTCTGGACGCGCACCTCGGCGATGGCCTCGATCGACGGCTTCACGCCGATCGTGCCGATCTGCCGCTCGTTGTTGTCCATGCCGTCGATCATGTGATTGTTCTGGTTGTCCTGGGCGCCGTTGACCGAGATGGCCGAGGTATTGCGGCGGTCGTCGGGCCTCGTGCCGCTGGCGAGCGAGTTCGGCAGACCGGCGTTCGCACCGGGCACCGTCTGCACGAGTTCGACGAAGTTCCGGCCGTTGACGGGCAGGTCCTGCACGAGCTCATCATCGACGAGCGCCGAGACGGTCGAGCTCTCGGTCTTTAGCGCCGCGCGGTGTGGGCGGCGCATGGATCATGGTCGGCTCGGACCGCATGTGTTCATAGACCCTGGACGTTGGCCAACGTCGGTTCCAGCGTGGCGCGCCGGCTACACCACGAAGACACCTTGGCGCCGATACAAGGGAGGCACCCCGAGGACGCGGCGGGACCTGCGCGCCGAGATCGACACCGGCCCCCGCGGGCGGGACCGGTGAAACGCCGGCTACTCGGCCGCCGGCGGCGGGACCAACTGCGCGGGCTCCCGGTTGATCAACTCCTTCAGCTCCTTGCCGGGCTTGAAGTAGGCCACACGCTTCGAAGGCACGTCCACCCGGTCGCCGGTCTTTGGGTTGCGGCCGCGATGCGGCGCGCGGTGCCGCAGTCGGAAACTGCCGAAGCCGCGGAGTTCGACTTCCTCCCCTTGGTGCAGCGCCGCCGCGATGCTGCCGAACAGGGTGTCGACGATGGTCTCGGCACGCTTCTTCGTGACGCCGGCCGCATGGGCGACCTCCTTGACGAGCACGGCCTTCGTCAAGCTGTGTTCGGCCACGGGCTGTACAGGCATCTGAAGACGTGTGACGGCCGGCGTCTGGCGCTGAGACCGGCCTCGAGCGGACCCGGCTGCGAACCGTGATCCGCCCGCTCGGTGGCCAGCCCGGAAGGCGTTCCTCCGCCGACCCTCACTCTCTCGTCATCGTGGCGCTGACGGTGAAGTCTCCGCACTCGGTGGTTCGCGTTACCTGATTGAGCGTCGCGGTCCCGTCGGAGAACACGAGCGACAAGGTGGCGATCCGGCTCTCTCCGCAGTCAGGGTCATCCGTCACCTCGCCGAGGACGTCTTCGGAGAACGAAACCTCTCCCGTCTCGTCGATCGTGCCACGAGCCGGCGGAATCTCCGCGGTCTGGCCGATAATCGTCATCGAACCGTTCACCGTCACCTGCGACTCGGACTGGGTGACGATGATCCGCATCGTTCCGTCGAGTGACTCCTGGCTTCCAGGCTCCCCCGCCACGTACACCAGGGGCCCCGAGTAGGTGCCGGCGACATCGGGGTACTGCGACGGCGCCGTGGGACTGGAACCGTCGCACGCCGCAAGGACGGCAGCGGCAAGCCCGAGAAGAATCCGCGACCATTGACTCACGGCCGCGTGGGTGTCGACGGGAGCCACGCGGCGGCGCAGCCGCGCCGATCGGGACGATGTCGAATCTCGGCGGCAAGTCATCATTGATCTCCTGAGGGTCGTGCACCAGCCCTGGTTCGCTTCGGTCTGCCCCCAGCGACCGGGCCAAGTTCGGTCGGCTCGAAACTGCTCACCCGCCCTGGCAAGTTGAGCCTCGGTTGCGCCCGTGCCGGGTTCCCCGTGGACGGAGTATCGGCTTCGAGGAGCCGACGAGACAGCCTGCGGGGCGTCGTAGGGGGGCGCGCAACGCTCCCGCGCCAGCCCCAGTGTACGCACATCGGGTCGGCTGGCTCATGGCATCCAAGCGGCTATGAGCCGGTCCCGACCGCAGGGCGTTGCTCGCCGTTCGACGTCGGCGGTACTTCGTGCCGCCGGTCGTGTGGACCGTGGACCGTCCCGACTGCGCGGCGGGCCGATCCGGGCCCTCGCGGGCGCGGCCGGCGATCTCCTCGACCAGCGGACGCGCCGCCGGCGGACGCGCCGCAGTTCGATCCAGCGCGAGCAGCGCGGCGGGGTCAGGAGCTCGCTCGCCGCGTGGCGGTTCTCGCGAAACGCGGCGTGGCGCGCCGGCGGCGGGCTCGCTGCCGGGCGCGATGGGCCGCGCCAGGCCATGGGGCCTCATCGGCCCGCCGGCTTCGCCATGCGGTAGCCGACGCCGCGCTGGTTGAAGATGCGGGCGGGGCTGGCCGCGCTGTCGCCGAGCTTGCGGCGCAGGTTCTTGACGACGATGCGCACCAGGTGCGCGTCGTCGCTGTCGGGCTTGGCCCAGACGCGGCGCAGCAGCGTCTCGAAGGTCACGACCCGTCCCGCGTCGAGCGCGAGCGCGCGCAGCACCTCGTACTCGATGGCGGTGAGGTCGACCGCGTTCCCGCCGACCGTCACCCGGCGCTGGCCGTAGTCGATGGCGAGGTCTCCGAGGACGAACGGCTCGGGCGCCGCGTGCCGGCGCAGCGCTGCTCGCACCCGCGCCACCAGCTCCGTCGGCGAGAAGGGTTTGGCTATGTAGTCGGCCGCGCCCGACTCGAGCGCCCGCGCGACGGTCTCGTCGCGGCCGTAGGCGGAGATGAAGATCACCGGCAGGTCGGCGAGCTCGGGGATGCGCTCGAGCAGCTCGATGCCGTCGCTGCCCGGCAGCAGCAGGTCGAGCAGGACCAGCCGGGGCTTCTCGGTCCGGATGATGCGCCGCAGGTCGTCCGGGGCGCCGGTGACGAGCGGGGCGTAGCCGGCTCGCGAGAGCGCGCCGCGGACGAAGCGCAGCATCCGCGGGTCGTCGTCGACCACCAGGATGCGCGGCGGCTCGCCCCGCTCGGCGGCCGGCGGCGGGCCGGCGGCCAGCGGTCCGGCCTCTCCGGCCGCCGGCAGCGTGAAGGTGACGGTCGTGCCGAGGCCCGGGCCGGGACTCTCCGCCCGGATGCGCCCGCCATGCGCCTCCACCAGCCCCTTGCAGATCGCAAGCCCGAGGCCGTGGCCGGCCGGCGTTCCGCCTTCGCCGCCGCCGCCGTGCTTGCTGAACAGGCGCGGCAGCAGCTCCGGCGCGACTCCATGCCCCTCGTCGGACACGGAGACCGCGACGTGAGCCTCCTCGCGCACCGCCGCGACCCGGATGGGCGCCGAGTGGGGCGCGTGCCGCGCCGCGTTGGCGAAGAGGTTGTTGAGCACCTGCACAATGCGCCGGCGGTCGGCCAGCACGGGAGGCAGGCCGGAGGGAAGGTCCGGGACGATGGCGTGGCGGGCGCCGCCGGCCAGGAAGGTGCTCCTCGCCTGCTCCACCAGGTCGCCCACCTCGGCGGGCTCGGGGGAGACCGAGAGCGCGCCCGCGTCGATGCGCCCCGCGTCGAGCAGGTCGCCGATCAGGCCGCGCATGTGCCGTGCCTGCTCGTCGATGACGCGAAGGAACTCGCGCAGCTCGGCGGGGTCCAGCGCCTGCGAGTCGTCCAGCACGGCGGCGACCGAGCCCATGATGGCGGCGAGCGGCGTGCGCAGCTCGTGGCTCACCAGGCTCAGGAACTCGGTCCGCATCCGTTCGATCTCGTCGAGCGGGGCAAGGTCCTGCAGGGTCGCCACCACCGAAGCCACCGTGCCGTCTTCGGCAGGGATCGGGGTCGCGTTGATGAGCGTCCGGACGCTGCGCCCGTCGGGTACCGAGAGCTCGACCTCCTCGGCGCGCACCGTCTCCGCGTCGCCGAGCAGCCGCGCCAGGGGGAGCTCGGCCAGGGACATCTCGCGCCCGTCGGCGCGCCGGCACACGACCACCTCGAGGAGCTGTTCCGGCGGATGGCCGGGCATGCGAAGCCCTTCGACGATGCGCCGCGCCTCGCGGTTGAACGACACCGGCCGGCCGGTCCCCGCGTCGAACACCGCCACGCCGACCGGCGAGGTCTCGACGAGCGCCTCGAGGCCGGCCCGCGCGCGCCGCTCGTCGCGGTGGGCGCGGGCGTTGGCGATCGCCGAGGCGACCTGTGAGGCGAACAGCGTCAGCACCTCCTCGTCCTCGTCGGTGAACGGCGCCCCGTCCGCCTTGTCGCCGAGGAAGAAGTGGCCGACATGCACGTCCCGATGACGCATCGGGGCGCTCATGAAGGTGCAGGCGGGGAGTCCGACGGAGAGGCCGAGCGAGCGGACATAGGCCGTCCAGTCGGCGAGGCGCAGCGGCCCGGGCAGGTCGCGCACGTGGGCGGAGAACCGCGCGCGGTCGGGCCACTCGAGGAAGCGGCGTCTCTCCTCGTCGGTGAAGTTGGAGGTGACGAAGTCCCGCACCTCGCCGGCCTCGTCGATGGTGACGATGATGCCGTAGCGGGCGGCGGTCAGCGCACGGGTGGTGTCGACGGCCTCGTGCAGCACGGTGTCGAGGTCGAGCGAGGCGTTGATCCGCAGGATGGCCGCGTTGAGGGTCGCGGTGCGCCGGCGCAGCGCCTGGATCTGCGGCCTCGCGTCGTCGGAATCGGTCACGGCTCGTCCCTCGCCAGGCGGCGCGAATCACGGCGCGCTGCGACGCCGCAAGCGCGGCGGAGACGCCATTGCGGGCGCTTCGGCGGCACCATAACCCAGAAACTCATGAAAAAGATATAGAGAATTCCGATCCGCATACGCCAATTTTACAAAAAATCTTGTACGGTACCAACCGTAGTTCTGCCCCTCCAACGGGGCCGACCGCCCGAGTGGATCTGGGCGTCGGCGAAACCTGTCCCGGTCGAGCTCGATGCTCGCGGCGAGGGCCTTCATTGGGGACGGTCCACGGGGAGCCGGGGCGGGGCGCGAGCTGGTGGAGCGGGGAACCCTGGGGACGGGGGCAAGAAGATGAGTGCCGGTGCGGCCGGCGGTGCGGATTCGGGAGGTGAGGATGTGGATGCGGAACATCGTGACGGGTCGGCGGGCAAGTGGCATGACTCTTGCCCAACCAACCAACCAACCAACCAACCAACCAACCAACCAACCAACCTAGTTGCGG